>NZ_JBEXUS010000050.1:0-55160 GCF_040614455.1 Nocardia sp. NPDC005978 | reverse complement strand
CATCCGCGCACTCGCGGATGCGAGCGTGGAACATCGGTCCGCCGGTGCCGCCGCGGGCATCCGGCCCGCCGTCAGCGGATCCCGCTTCCGCGCGACGCGGCAACACCGCTGCGGCACAGCGGAACCCGGGCCGGCCCGTAGCGGAGCCGACCCGGGTTCCGGTGTCGATCAGGCCAGGTCGAAGCGGTCGCTGTCGACGACCTTGACCCACGCGGCGACGAAGTCGTTCACGAACTTCGCGCCCGAGTCCGCCTGCGCGTACACCTCGGAGATCGCCCGCAGCTGCGAGTGCGAACCGAAGACGAGGTCGTTGGCGGTGGCGGTCCAGACCGCCTTGCCCGAGCGCGAGTCGACGCCCTCGTAGACGTTCTCCGCGGTCTCGGAGGCCTTCCACTCGGTGCCCTGGTTCAGCAGGTTGACGAAGAAGTCGTTCGTCAGCGTGCCCGGGCGGTCGGTGAAGACGCCGTGCTCGGCCCCGCCGTAGTTGGCGCCCAGCACACGCAGGCCGCCGACCAGCACCGTCAGCTCCGGAGCGGTGACATCGAGCAGGTACGCCTTCTCGAGCAGCAGGCGCTCGAGCGGCGCCTTCTCCCCGGGGCGCACGTAGTTGCGGAAGCCGTCCGCGCGGGGCTCGAGCACCGCGAAGGACTCGACGTCGGTGTTCTCCTGCGAGGCGTCGGTGCGGCCCGGGTGGAACGGCACGGTGACGTCGTGACCGGCGTCCTTGGCCGCCTTCTCCACGGCGGCGGTGCCGGCCAGGACGATCAGGTCGGCGAGCGAAACCTGCTTGCCCGCACCGGCATTGAACTCCTGCTGGATCTGCTCGAGCACCGGCAGCACCGCGGCGAGCTCGGCGGGTTCGTTGACCTCCCAGCTCTTCTGCGGCTCGAGCCGCAGCCGCGCGCCGTTCGCGCCACCGCGCTTGTCGGTGCTGCGGAAGCTCGACGCCGCGGCCCACGTGGTCTTGACCAGCTGCGCGACCGACAGCCCGGACTCGAGGATCTTGGCCTTGAGCGCGGCGATGTCCTGCTCACCGATCAGTTCGTGATCGACGGCCGGCACCGGGTCCTGCCAGAGCTGCGCCTCGGGCACCCACGGGCCCAGGTAGCGGCTGACCGGACCGAGGTCGCGGTGCAGCAGCTTGTACCAGGCCTTGGCGAACGCCTCGGAGAGCTCCTCGGGATGGTCGAGCCAGCGCCGGGTGATGGCGGCGTACGCCGGGTCCTCGCGCAGGGCCAGGTCCGAGGTCAGCATGGTGGGCGTGCGCGCGGGACCGCCGAACGGGTCCGGGATGCTGCCCGCGCCCGCGCCGTCCTTCGGCCGCCACTGGTGCGCGCCCGCCGGGCTCTTGAACAGCTCCCACTCGTAGCCGTACAGGTTCTGCAGGAAGCCGTTGCCCCACTGGGTCGGGGTGGAGGTCCACACGACCTCGAGGCCGCTGGTGATGGCGTCCTTGCCCTTGCCGGTGCCGTAGGCGCTCTTCCAGCCCAGGCCCTGCTGTTCGATCGAGGCGGCCTCGGGCTCGGCCCCGACCAGCGCGGCATCGCCGGCGCCGTGGGTCTTGCCGAAGCTGTGCCCGCCGACGATCAGCGCGGCGGTCTCCTCGTCGTTCATCGCCATGCGGCCGAACGTTTCCCGGATGTCGCGCGCGGAGGCCACCGGATCCGGCTCGCCGTTGGGGCCCTCCGGGTTCACGTAGATCAGGCCCATCTGCACCGCGCCGAGCGGTCCTGCCAGTTCGCGGTCGCCGCTGTAGCGTTCGTCGCCGAGCCAGGTGTCCTCTTCGCCCCAGAAGATCTCTTCCGGCTCCCAGATGTCGGGGCGGCCGAAGGCGAAGCCGAAGGTCTGGAATCCCATGGAGTCCAGGGCGACGTTGCCGGCGAAGACGAGCAGGTCGGCCCAGGAGATGGCGTTGCCGTACTTCTGCTTGACCGGCCACAGCAGGCGGCGGGCCTTGTCGAGGTTGGCGTTGTCGGGCCAGCTGTTGAGCGGGGCGAAACGCTGCGCGCCCTGACCGCCGCCGCCGCGTCCGTCGGCGATGCGGTAGGTGCCGGCGGCGTGCCAGCTCAGGCGGATGAACAGGCCGCCGTAGTTGCCGTAGTCGGCGGGCCACCAGTCCTGCGAGTCGGTCAGCACCGCGGCGACATCGGCCTTGAGGGCGTCGACGTCGAGGGTGGCGAACGCCTTGGCGTAGTCGAAGTCCGCGCCGAGCGGGTTCGACTTGGACGAATGCGCGTGCAGCACCGAGAGATCGATCTGCTCTGGCCACCAGTCCTTGTTGGTGCGCGGGCGGTGATCGGTCTTGGCGGTCGGCGAGGGGATCGCCGGGTTTTCGCTCTCGCTGGTGCTACCGGCGCCAACTGGGCATTCGGAGGTCACAGTGTTCCTTCCTGATGGTGTATTGCGGGCTGCAATCAAGTAGTAGCTGAATCGGGTTGTGCCGCAGCACAATCGGGACACAGTCCCCAGTAGATGACCTCGGCTTCGTCGATGGCGAAGCCGTGGTCGTCCGACGCGGTGAGACAGGGGGCCGGGCCCACCGCGCAATCGACGTCGGCGATCGACCCGCACGCCCGGCACACGACGTGGTGATGGTTGTCGCCGACGCGGGCCTCGTACCGCGCCACCAGGCCCGACGGCTGGATGCAGCGCACCAGCCCGGCCGCGGTGAGCGTGCGCAGGGAGTCGTATACGGCCTGGTGAGAGACCACGGACAGGTGTGCACGCACGGCCCGGATGATCGTGTCCGTGTCGGCGTGCGGTTGGTTGTGCACAGCGCTCAGCACGGCCACGCGTGGAGCTGTCACGCGCAGCGAAACTCCTCGCAACTGCTCTTGGAATTCCGTGACCGTGGGCACGCCCGCCAGTCTGTCCAGCTTTCTGGAATGAGTCAAGCATTTGATTCACGCCACGCCAGAACCCGCACCGACACGCCCGGTTATCCGCGAGCGCGGGCGAAACCGCAAGGGCCGCTTCCGCCCGCCGGGAATCGGCGGCCCGCGGGCGGACTCAGGGCACGATGACCGCGCGCCCGTGCAGCGAGCCCGCGGACAGCCGCCGATAGGCTTCGGGCGCGTCGTCCAGACTGAACCGTTCGACCGCGATGTCGAGCACGCCCTCGTGGGCCAGGTCGATGAGCTCGATCAGTTCGCTGCGCGATCCCCAGTACGGCGCGGTGACCGCGGACTCGTACGGGCTGATGCCGAAACCCACTCGCGCCGCGGACTTTCCGTCACCGAGGCCGACGATCGTGACGTCGGAGTCGATCCCCGCGACGGCCATCGCGGTGTCGACGGTCGGCTGGTATCCGACGAAGTCGAGCACCAGGCTCGCCCCGCCCGCGCCGGTGATCTTGCGGACGTTCTCGGCCGCGTGCGCGTCGGACAGCACGGCTTCGTGCGCGCCCACCGATTTGGCGAAGTCGAGCTTGTCGTCGCTGACATCGAGCGCGATGACCCGCGCGGGCGACAGATGCCGCAGCAACTGAATGGCAACATGCCCGAGACCGCCGCTCCCGATGACCACGGCCCAGCTCCCCGGCCGCAGCTTGTGCAGCGACCGCTTGATGGCGTGGTACGGCGTGAGCCCGGCATCGGTGAGCGGAACGGTCGCCACCGGATCGAGGTCGCCGATGGGAACGAGATGCCGCGCCGAATCCACGATCAGGTATTCCGCGATGGCGCCCGGCGCGCCCAGCCCCGGCGGGAAGATTCCCAGTTCGGCCGCGCGGGAACAGTAGTTCTCGAGACCCTGCGCACAGAACCAGCACACCCCACATCCCCACGGCCCGTACACCACGACGTTGGTGCCGACGTCGATCCCCTGCACTCCCGCACCGAGTTTCGCGACCCGCCCCGCGCCTTCGTGCCCGAGGGTCAGCGGCAAGGGAAAGCTCAGCATCTCCTTCGGCATGGACATGACGAAGTCGTCGGAATGACACACGCCCGCGGCGGTGACTTCGAGCAATACCTGACCCGGCCCCGGCTCGGGCGTGGGCACCTCACGCACCTGCGGTTCCGCACCGACTTCGACGTATTGCAGAGCCTTCACAGCGCTTCCTCTCGGTCGGGGACGTGACGCGCGAAGAATGTCACCGGCGAACCAATGGCTATCTCACAGCAAACCATAGTGGGCCGGGGAGGTCCATCGGATCCCGTCGCCCGGGTTCGGACGATCAGGCCGCGTCGGATTCGATGAGCGACATATCGAGAGCCGGGTCGTCGAGCCGATCTCCGGCGATGATTCGATCCAGGACGGCGGCGACCGTCGAGGCCGAGGCGGGAATGATCGTGGTTCGCGCGCCGGTGTGGGCGAGGTAGCGGCCGTCGCAGGCGATATCGAGCCAGTCCAGGGTTGCGCTGGGGCCGGGGGTCGCGGCGATCGGAGTGCTGTCGATGGTGACCCTGCCACCGCCGATTCGCGGTGCGTCGAGCAACGCCCGGGTGGTCGCGGCATCGTCGGCCCTGGGCCGCTGCCCGCGATGCACCGCCGGCATTGCGTACGAGATATGTTCGGCCAGTGCGGCATCGGGGCCCGACCACAGGCGTACGGTGCCGCGGTATCCGCCGCGTGCCTTCGAATCCTGCACCGCGAGTACGCTGCGATGTCCCGCCGTGCAGCCGCGCATGCGCACGCTGTGAATAGCGTCCGGGTGGTTGCCGTCGATCGTGACGCGCACCTCCGGCGCAGCGAGGACCCGCAGGGCCGCCGCCAGTTCCCGATCGGCCACGAGCGGGCTTGCCGCGGGTGCTTCGGACCCGAGCCACAGGGGTTCGAGATCGTCCCCGATGCGCGCGCCGGCGAGCTCGCCGGGGTCGAGAATCCAATCCATGCTGTAGTCGTTCCTTTCTCGAATCACGGCCGTCCGGACGCCACCGTCCCCGCACGACCGTATGGGCGGCAGGTAACGGGGCGACCTCGGCGGGCGTCCCGGGAGCCGGACCCAGCACAGAAATTGACCGGCAAATCGACACCGAAATTCGCGTTCGGCCGGATAGGCCCGCCGCAGGCCGCGCTCCTCACCCCCGCGCGTTGTTACCTCACCGTTGTGAAGTGCCGGGCGACGGCTCGCGCCCGGACCGGCCCTGCGTGCGCGGTATCAGTCCCCATCCGCGTTGTCACCCGGCGCCTCCTGGTCACCGTCTTCGTGGCGCATCACTCTTTCCCACCACGAGGTGAATGGGCTCGGCTCCGGCCACGAGACATCGGGCCGAGGTCCGGAATCGGAATTCAGATCATGGGTTCGAACGGAACGAGAGCTGCGGTGCTTGTTCACGGTTCTACACACAACGTTTCTTATCTGGGGTGTTACCGAGCGTCCTCTGACACGGACGGCGAGCGAATCACTGAGACCTGTTCACGCACCGGTTGCCCGATACCCCTCGTTCGAAACAACGAAATTCTTCCTGCGTCGCGACGCCGTGACTTCCGGGCATCCGGGCGGCATCCGATCGCGGAACCATGTGGCTGTTGCCGATGCGGTGAAAGCCGCGGGCGACCGACGCACCACAATCACTGCCCGGAGTCCGGGGCCGGACCCAGGCAGCTAACGGCCTGCGGCTCAGGTGGCGGGGTCCAGGACGATCTTCACCGCGCCGTCGGCCTTGCGCTGGAAGATGTCGTACGCATGCGGCGCGTCTGTCAACGGAAGTCGATGTGTGGCAAAGGTTTCGACACCGAGCGGATCATCGTCACCCAGTAACGGCATGATGTCGCCGACCCAGCGTTTGACGTTGGCCTGCCCCATCCGCAGCTGGATCTGCTTGTCGAACAGCACCCGCATCGGCAGCGGGTCGAGCATTCCGCCGTACACGCCGACCAGGGAGATCGTGCCGCCCCGGCGCACGATGTCGATCGCGAGCAGTAGCGCCGCGAGGCGATCCACTCCGGCGGTGTCGATCATCTTGCGCGCCAGCGCATCCGGCAGTAGCCCGGCCGCGCGCTGGGCCGCCGAGGCGACGGGTGAGCCGTGTGCCTCCATCCCGACCGCGTCGATCACCGCATCGGTGCCACGACCCCGTGTGGCCTCGCGAACGATGTCCGCGATCGAGCCGTCGGCCGCGTTCATGTCGATGACCCGTACCCCGCGCTCAGCCGCTCGAGCCAGCCGCTCGGGGACCCGATCGACGCCGAAAACCTCGATTCCCCGGTGCAGCGCGATCCGGGCGGCCATGTCACCGATCGGCCCGAGACCCAGCACCGTGAGCGAACCACCGTCCGGAACAGCGGCGTACTCGACCGCCTGCCACGCGGTGGGCAGCACATCGGACAGATACAGGAATCGCGTGTCGTGCGGGCCGTGCGGCACCTTGATGTGGGTGAAGTCCGCGTGCGGGACGCGCAGATACTCCGCTTGCCCGCCGGGAACCTGGCCGTACAGCTTCGAGTAGCCGAAAAGCGCTGCTCCACTGCCTTGTTCGCGCACCTGAGTGGTCTCGCACTGGGTCATCAGACCCTCATCGCACATGAAACAGCGACCGCAGCTGATCTGGAAGGGCACCACCACACGATCGCCGACCGCCAGGGTGCCCGCCTCCGTGCCGACTTCCTCCACGACCCCGATCGTCTCGTGCCCCAGCACATCGCCCTCGCTCATGAACGCGCCGAGCACCTCGTACAGATGTAGGTCCGACCCGCAGATCGCGGTCGAGGTGACCCGGATGATCGCATCCGATGGTGACTCGATCATCGGATCGGGGACCAGATCGACCGATACCTTGCGCTTGCCCTGCCACGTGACCGCTCTCATGGGTGCCTCCCGCACATATTCGGATTCGCTTCACACGAGCTGCGCCTACCCGCTGCCTCGATCGCCAATCGGGCAGCGCCCCGCCGGTGCCCGGAACACCGCTGAACGTCGGTGACGCCGATCGGTAGGCGGGAGGACCCGGACCGGAGTGTTTCGCACCCGCGAGCCCGGGCACCCGCGCCGCATGACGTCGTTATGGCTCGATCGATCGCCCGTTCGGACCTACCCGTCCCTCGCCCCGGGGCTGCGGTTCGACCACATAGTCGTCGGGGGCGGCCTGACCGGCGTGGCCACGGCCATGCTCCTGGCCAGGTCGGGCGCATCGGTGGCGCTGCTCGAAGCGCGAGATCTGGGGGCCGTGGCCACCGGGAACACCACCGGCAAGCTGAGCCTGCTGCAGGGAACCCATCTGTCGGAGATCGCCGCCAGACATTCCGACAGCTCCCTGCGCGCGTATCTCGAGGCCAATCGAGCCGGACAGCGCTGGCTGTTGGAATTCTGCGCCGACCACGACATCGACGTGCAGCGCGAGGCGGCGTTCACCTACGCGGCCGCGCCGGAATCGAGAGCGGTCGTCGAGAGGGAGCTCGCGGCGTGTCGCACGGCGGGTCTGGAAGCCGACTGGGTGGACGAGGTGGAGCTGCCTTTTCCGACGTACGGCGCGGTGCGCGCCGGTGATCAGGCCCAGTTCGACCCGATGACGGTTCTGCACGGATTGGCCGCGCAGGCGCAACGGCACGGCGCGGTGATTTCCGAGAACACCCGCGTCACCGGCATCAGTGGGGACACCGTTCATACCGACCTCGGCGACCTCCACGCCGATTCCGTCGTTCTTGCCACGGGCACACCGATTCTCGACCGCGGCGCGTTCTTCGCCCGCCTCGAGGCACAGCGCTCGTATGCCCTCGCGTTCGAGGTGCCGGGGTCCATCCCCCACGGCATGTACCTGTCCGCGGACAGCCCCACGCGGTCTCTGCGCTCTGCGCCCACCTCCGCGGGCGAACTGCTGCTCGTCGGCGGCAACGGGCATCCGGTCGGCCGCGAACCCGAGACCGGTTCCAAGGTGGACGAACTCATCGAGTGGACTCGAACATACTGGCCTACAGCGCAATTGACACACAGCTGGTCTGCCCAGGACTACTCCTCGATCGATGCGCTGCCGTACGTCGGCCCACTGCTTCCGGGCAGTGACCGCATTCTCGTCGCCACGGGATACGCGAAGTGGGGCATGACGAATGGGGTCGCAGCGGCCCTCGCCCTCACCGGCCGCCTGCTCGGCGCCACCCCCGCGTGGGCGCCCGCGCTCGAGGCATGGCGCCCGAGAGAACTCGCCGGGCTCGTCTCCGCGCTCGCGGCCAACAGCAAGGTCGGGCTCGCCCTGGCCGGCGGCTGGGCGCGCGCGGAGCTCCACACCACCGGCGACGCGCCGCCCGAAGGCACCGGCTATGTCCACCGTGACGGGGTCCGGCCGGTCGCGACCTGCACTGTCGACGGCGATACCTCGACGGTCTCCGCGATCTGCCCGCACCTGTACGGCGTCGTGCGGTGGAACGACGCCGAGAAGTCGTGGGACTGTCCCCTGCACGGCTCGCGCTTCGCCGCCGACGGAAGCGTCCTGGAAGGACCCGCGACGCGGCCGCTGGCGTCCCGAGTTTTCGAGTACTGAGGGCACGGCCCGCCGAGCAGCGCCCCGGTCACCGATCCGACGATGCGGAGGCGTATCGAATTCGGGTACAGCGCAAGGGGCCCGCGCCCCACGAACCAGCACTGTCGACACGATCGACTGAACAGGAGGCATGATGACCATGGATCCCGACCCCACGCGCACGCCGGATCTGGAACCGGGAGGCGGTGTGCCCCCGGGCTCGACCCCGCCCGATACGCCGCAGACCTCCGGCCTCTCGGCGCCGGAGCCCCGTACGCGAAATCACTTCCCGCCCACCGGGATCGCCGTGATCATCGTGGTGGCGCTGCTGGTGATCGCGTTCCTGGTCGTGGCGGCCGGAATCCTGCTGTGACCTCGTAGAGGTCGCGCACCTGCGTGACCGGAACCCAGCGGCGCAGAGCGTCACTCGATGGTGGCGGCGGCGAGCATCGAGTGATTGCTCACCCGCACTGCGACGTCGCGGTCCGCGATCCCCACGTGCGCGTGGCAGCCGCACAGCCGAGCAGGTCTGCGACTGTCGCCGCAGACCCGTCCATACCCCGAGATGCCCGATGCCCGATGTGGCAAACCGCCGGCGATCGCTGCCTCGGGTGGACGAACTACCCGAGGACGATCACTCCGCCTCGGGAAGTGCCTGATGTCTGAGATCGGTGAGCGTCCTGCTGAGGATGCGCGAGACCTGCATCTGGGACACGCCCAGCGTCCCGGCTATCTCCAGCTGTGTCATCCCGCGGTAGAAGCGCAGGTGGAGCACGTGGCGGTCGCGTGCGGGTAACCGATCCAGCAACGGCCCGACGCTGAGGGATTCGTCGGTCAGCTGATAGCCGGAGTCGATTTCTCCCAGCGCGTCGGCCACCGAGGCCGTGTGCCGGTCCTCGTTCTCGTCGAAACCGGATTCGAGCGAATCGCAGGAGTAGGCGTTCGCCGCGATCATGGCCTGGGTGACTTCGAGCAGATCCACCCCGAGCTCCATCGCGATCTCGACGGCGGTGGGTGTGCGCGCGTTGCGTTGGGACAGCTCCTCGATCGCCGATCCCAGCCTGCCCTGAATTTCCTTGGTGCGCCGCGGAACTCGCAGTGCCCAGGACTGGTCGCGGAAGTGGCGCCGCACCTCTCCCATCATGGTGGGTATCGCGAACGCGAGAAACGGGGTCCCGCGATGGGGGTCGTAGCGGTCGACCGAACCGATCAACCCGAGGCTCGCGACCTGGAACAGATCGTCGTGGTACTGCCCGCGGCCGGAATACCGGCGGGCGATGTGGTCCGCCAGGGGCAGACAGCGCCGCAGGATCTCCGCCCGCAACCGTGTGTGCTCCGCTGTGTCCGCGGCCGAGTTCGCGAGTTCGAGCAGCAACGGCTCGATGTCGTCGTAGGAATTCGATCCATGTCGCCGCGAAGCGCTGGATGACGTGGGATCGAGAACGTTCTGGTCGGTCATGAGGAGACCTCCGCCCACGGCATCGGATCACCATGGGTTCGCTCGAGAGTTGAACGCGCCCAATCGCCTCGCCGCCCTTCGAGCATCTCAGCTCCCGAGCACGACGGTCAGTACCGCAAACGAACGATTTCACGGTGCGCTGGCCAGAAAGCGAACTATTCGGGCGGCCCCGGGCCGGGGGTCGCCCGTACGTTGTGTCCCGACGCTCGGCCTCGGGACACACATCGTTCCGGTCAGTAGCCGTGCGCCGAATGCGTGCCGGGCGCGGAGCGTGTACCCGCGGGGCCACCCGGCCCGTTTCGCACCATGCGGGGCAGGACCAGCCCGAGGGCGACCATGCCCGCGCCGAGGCCCAGGTGCAGCCAGTTGTCGGCGGTGTTGACCGGAACGAAGTTCGCGGCGCTGTCGTGGTCGATGACCAGGCCGTACAACCACAGCGCCAGGTAGACCACTCCGCCGCCGATCAAGAACGAACGCGAGGCCACGGCGGTGCGGGCGGCGAGCACCCCGGCTACACCGAACAGCAGGTGCACGATGTTGTGCAGGACCGAGACCTGGAACAGGCCGAGCAGTTTCGCGTCGGTGTGGTGTCCGGCGAAGGTCAGGGTATCGAAGTCGGTGGTGATGCCCGGAACGAATCCCAGGACGCCGACGACCAGGAACACCGCGCCGACCGCCAGGGAGCCGATCTGCAGGGGTGAGCGGGTTCGAGCACCCACGGGTGCTACGGGTTGCTGACTGTAAGTCATTGCGAGAACTTCACTTTCGAGTCGGGCGATGCCCTTGCAGACGCCGCCTCCGTGCTGCGGTCGCGTTCGTCGATGAACGGCCGAACGCCCCGGCACGATCTGTCCGGCATGTGCCCATCAGCGTTGGCACGGGCCGTTTACCCGGCGCCTGTGGCCCCAAACGGCAAGTGGGAATCACGTTCCGCGGTCGTTCGGTTCGACCGCCGCCGCGCACCCGTGCAACGACTGCCGGACCTGCCCCGACTCGGGGCGTGCACGGGCTGTCACTCGCGAGAGATGCGCTCCTGCAAAGTATTCAGAATCGAATCGAACGCCTGCACGGTGCCCGGCGGCGCCGAGGGTGCGTGCGAGGAATCCTCGATCAGTTGCGCGGCAAGGGCATCCACCGCGAGACCGGTCTCGCGCGAGCGCCGGCTCAGTATGGCGAACGCGTGGTCGGCATCCACGCCGTACACCCGCATGAGGATGCCTTTGGCCTGTTCGATGACGGCCCGGTCGTCCGTCTCGTCATGGCTGTTCGCTTCGGGCGCTTGGTTTTCGGACGTCACGGGCTCACCGTCCGAAGCGGGGCGCGATCGATCGGCCAGCGTAGTATGCGGCGCACGCCCGTACCGCACCCGGTAGGCGACCGCGAAACGGCCGGGATGCGGGAAACCCCAGCCCATCGCCACCTCGCTGACCGTGGAACCGTCACCGGGACTGCGGTTCTCGAGTTCGGCGTGGGCGGCGTTCATGCGCATGTCTCGCAGGTAGGCCATGGGGGTGGTGTCGAACTCGTGGCGGAACGCCAACTGCAGCGCGCGGATCGAAACGTTGCCCGCGGCGGCGATATCGGCGACGTCGACCTCTTCGCGCAGATTGTCGGACATATACGCCACCGCGCGCCGGACCGGCTCGGCGGCCTGCCCCACCGCGGCGAGAATCTCGGCCGGGGTGGGATCACCCGGTAGTACGGCATCCACACAGGCGGCCACGTACGCCGCGCTCTGTTCGGTGAGACCGAGGGACGTCGTCATCGACTCGATGCTGTGCTGATGTGCGATCACCGCGCGTACCACCGCCACCGCGTCCAGATCCGGGGCGGGGCCGTCGTAGTCCGGATCGGTGACCTCCCGCAGGAAGCGTTCGATCAGAGCCGGGTCCCGGCCGTCGAAACTCGACTTCTCCCTCACCTCAGCACCTCCAGCGAACCGCCGACCGCGCTCACGCATCCTCCACCGGTATCACCGGCCCGCGCTCGTGGGCAGCGGGCCCAATCCATATTCGCACGATGCCGAGGACCCGGACCACGGCGACCCACCGCCTCTCTCTGCTCCGTCCACGAAGTCGGCCTCCGCCGCGGCGCTTGCACTCACCTTCATCCAGTGCTAAACAATATCTCTACCAGATGGTAGAGATTATCTGGTCGACCAACTAGACAGAATGAGGTTTAGCGCCCACATCCCGGGGCACGGTGTCGGTGACGCCCTCCGCTTGCACCAACAACACCGAAAGTATCGACATGTCAACGGATCACGCACACGAGGCTGCCCGCACGACGACCAGCGGTGACTCCTACGACAACCTCGAACCCGCACTGCGCGAGCTCGCGGGCCTGGCCCCCGACGACCCGGCCCGCGCTCGACTGCGCGCGGAGATCATCGCCCGGGCGCTGCCGCTGGGTGAGCACATCGCGTCCCGCTACAACGCGCGCGGAGTGGAAAGGGAGGATCTCGTCCAGATCGCCGCGTGCGGGGTGGTGCTGGCGGTCGACCGGTTCGACCCGGCCCTGGGTTCACCGTTCCTGGGATTCGCGATTCCGACGGTGATGGGCGAGGTGAAACGGTACTTCCGCGACAGCACCTGGGCGGTGCGGGTACCGCGCCGGATCAAGGAAGTTCGCCAGCAGGTCGCCGCGGCCATCCCGGAACTCGCCCAGCGCCTGGACCGCGAACCCACCGCGCGCGAGCTCGCCGCCCACCTCGACACCGATCTGCACGAGATCACCCAAGCCCTGCTCGCCAACAACGGCTACGCCGCCCAATCGCTCGACGCGCGTACCCCCACCGACGACGGGGACGCGACGCCCGCCATCCCGGCCGACGCGCTGACCGTCATCGAGGACGGATACGCGCTGATGGAGGACTCGATCACCATCGGCCCGCTGCTCTCGGCGCTCTCCGCCCAGGAACGCGCGATTCTCCAGATGCGGTTCGGGCGCGATCTGACCCAGGTCCAGATCGGGAAGGCCCTGGGGATCTCGCAGATGCAGGTGTCCCGGATCCTGGCCCGCACCCTGACCACCCTGCGCGCACAGGCTTTGAACGAAGAGCACGCGACCCAAATTGCCTGACGACGCCCCCGAAGCCGAGCACGCCGGCGCGGGGCGGGCCGCGACGAGAGCGAGAACGACACCAACCGGGAGGGTGCGTTCGACAACCTGCTCCCAGGGTTGCCTGCGCCGAGCCCGGCCCGGTCGGTCGCCTCAGGCGACGCTCGGACCACCCGCGCCGATCGCGGCGAGACACAGGCGGGTGCACGCGGCCGCCAGTTCGGCCGCCGACTGCGTGGGCTCGCGGAGCCAGTCCTCCAGCACCATATTGACCCCGCCGACCACGAACAGCGCACTGCGGCGTACTTCCGCCGGGTCGGACAGGTCCGCGTCGATGAGGTCGGAACCGTAGTGCAGGACCAATTCCGTTATCAGGTCGTGCATTTCGATGCGGTATTGCACCAGCGAACCGGCGGTGGCGACGTCGGACACCATGCGGTGAACGTGGCGATCCCGGGTGAGGAGTTCGAAGAACGCGGTGAGCGCGGCCCGGAGTTTGGGTTCGAGACCACCGGGTGTCACCAGGCTCGTGGCGACCAGCAGCTCTGTCACCTGAGCTCGCACCTCGAGGGCGACTTCGCCGATCAGCGCCTCTCGATTGGGAAAGTGCTCGTAGAAGTAGCGCGGGGTGAGCCCGGACGCGGCGCACACCCCGCGCACGGACACCTCGGCGACGCCCGACTCGCCCCAGACCTGCCGGCCCGCGGCGAGCAGCTTGCTGCGGCGGTCGGCGCGGCGCGTTTCCGCACTGACTCCGCCGTAGTCACGCACTACATCCGATCTCGACATTGACATCACCATACCGCGAACCTACCTTTGGAACACGGCCGTTATCCAATATGGCCGCGACTCAACGAGGAGTGCTGATGTCCCAGGTCATACCATCGCGTCATCCCGCTGAACCCCTGCCGGTACCGGGGGTCATCCGAGGTTTCGCACTCGCCCTGGGGCTGCGCAGGCCCGACGCCGGCCAGTTCCGCCATCTCGGCGAGTGCCTGACGGTCGGCGACGAGCCCACGGATCAACTGGTCGAGTGGATGTACTCCGTCGGCATGAGCACCGCCAAGCCGCTGTTCGAGCGGGCGCTGGCCGACGGCATCGCGAGTGTGCAATCGCCGCCGGAGCCACTGCGGGCGTTCTTCGCCGACCTCGAGGCGATCCCCGCCTGGGTCGATCCCGACACCCTCACCCGGGCCGCCCTGGTACTGCGCGGCGGTGGATCGGACGGCATGTACCTCGCGCGCGATGTCTCGCTGCTGGGCGGCTACCAGTTCGCCGGATTCAACCAGACTCTTTTGCGGACAGGCGCTTTGGAGAAGGGGTCCAACACCCGTTTCGCCGAAACGATGAAGTGGGCCATGGATGTCATCTCGGCCGACGGTCTACTGCCCGGCACCACCGGGTATCGATCCACGGTGCGGGTCCGGATGATTCACTCGTTCGTGCGCCGGCACGTGGTCGCGATGCCGGACTGGGAACCGCAGCGCTGGGGCCTGCCGATCAACCAAACCGATATGGCGGCAACGCTCGTGGGCTCGTTCATCGCCCCGACGACGGGCGGTCTCGGCATGGGGATGCTGCTGCCGCCGTCCGATCTCGACGCGATCGCGCATCTGACCCGCTACACCGGCTGGCTGCTCGGCGTGCGGGAGGAGTTCCTGCCGCACTCGTTCCGCGACGGCGTCCGCGTGCTCTACCACACGATGACGGCCCTCGCGACGCCCGACGAAACCACCAAACAGCTGGCCGCGCCCATGGTCGACGACCCACTGACCTGGAACTACAGCCGGTTCCCGCAGCTGCGCAGGAAACTGGCGAGATCGGCGCACCTGTCCGTCACCAGCGCCTTCCTGGGCCCTCGCGCCATGCGTGCGCTGGGCCTGCCGAAGGCCGTCCCGCCGTGGTACCCACTCGTCCGCATTCCCGTGAATATCACCAGATCCGTTACCGCACAGCTGGTTCCCGGCGGCATGGAACGCGCCGCGGCCCGCGGTGAACGCGAGAACGCCACCTTCCTGCGGACCATGACCGACGCCCCGACGACCATCGGCGGCGCGGTCGAGGGCCTTGTCAAAAGCGCATAGGCGATGTGCGCGCGGGCGAACCCCCGTCCGCGCGGCGCTCATCGCGTGGCCGAGGGTCAGTGGCCCATTTGATCGGTCAGCGACAGCCCTTCCTTGGCCTTGATCCGACGGTGCTCGAGCAGGAGCCACACCGTCCCGCCCACAATCCCGACCGCACACACGGTGGCCCCGATCAGAGCCCAGCCCATGAATCCGTAGGCCGCCGCCGTGAGCGTCGCGCCGAGCGCCGCGATGCCCAGCATCCACAGCAGGATGCCGGGGAAGTTGTAACCGTCTTCGATGCTTTCACCGGCGTGACTTCGCGTCGTCCGGGCCGTATCGGGAACGCCGTCGGGCGACTGGTCGTGGGTTCCGGGACGGGTCATGAGGTCGCTCCTTCGCTGTCGGGTTATTGATGCGATTACCCCGCTCACTCCAGGCAAACGTGAACTTTCGCGCGCAATGGACGGGTACCGCGTCGGATCACCGCTGGAGCGAAGCGCTTGACCCGGACGGATTGCGGGTAGTTCACCGGTACTCAACGCGACGGCGAGTCGTAAGGAGATGGCCATGAAGGCACCGGGTGCGGCCCCGTTCATTCCGCCCCGCGTCAACGACCGCGCGGCGGCCCGCACGGATTTCGTGATGGATCCGAAGCGGGCGCGGCCGCGATCAGCGAATTCCGGGCCGGGTGCCTGATGACGACCATGGAACCGGTGACCGTCGGCGTTGAGGAGGAATTCCTGCTGACCGACCCGAGGACGGGCGCGCCGGTCCCGAAGAACACCGCCGTCGCCCGGACCGCGAAGCAATCCGGGGTCGAGTTGCAGCTCGAATTGACCGGTTGCCAGGTGGAAATCAGCACCGGCGTCCATACGGACACGGCGGCGCTGCTCGCCGAACTGGGTTCGCTGCGGCGCGCGGTCGCCGAATGCGCGAAGCGGAACGATGCGCGGTTGCTCGCCGTCGCGGTACCCCCGAGCGTTCCCGAGGAGTTTCCCGTCACCGACACCCCCCGATATCAGCGCATCGCCGATCGGTTCGGGATGCTCGCCCGCGAACAGGGACTGTGCGGCTGCCACGTGCACGCCGGCGTGCCGGACCGCGATACCGCGCTGCGGGTCAGCAACCAGCTGCGCCCGTGGCTCCCGGTGTTTCTGGCGTTGACCGCGAATTCCTCGATCTATCGCGGCGCGGACACGGGGTACGCGAGCTGGCGCAGCATCCTGTGGCATCGCTGGCCCAGCGCGGGTCCCCCGCCGTACTTCGAGTCGGTCGCCGACTACGACGCCCTGGTCGATCTGATGGTCTCCGGCGGCAGCATTCTCGACAGGAAGATGGTGTATTGGGATGTTCGCCCGTCCGAGTCGTACCCCACGATCGAGGTGCGGATCAGCGACGTGCCCGCCACCGTCACCGAGTCGGCGCTGCTCGCCACGCTGATTCGAGCGTCCGTCATGACCGCCCTCGCCGACCTGGACGAGGGCCGGCGGGCACCGGCGGTGCGCGCCGAGGTGCTCCGCGCCGCGTATTGGAACGCCGCGCGCTACGGCCTCGACGGCGCGGGCCTCGATCCCCGCACCCGCCACGTCATTTCCGCGCACGCGCTCGTGAACGGCTTGATCGAGCACGTGACACCGGCCCTGGAAGCCCTTGGCGCACAGGTGTTCGTACGCGACGCCGTGGCCACGGTCCTGCGCACCGGAAACGGCGCGCAGCGGCAGCGGGCGGTGTTCCGCGAGGGCGGCGACATCTCCCGACTGACCACCGAACTCGAGCACATCACCCTGGAGGGATGCCCGTGATGAGCGGGAATCAGTGCCGCGCTTCGCCTTCCACAGCACCCGACCGGCCGCGACCGGACGGGGCGAGGCCGAACGCGAACCTCGCCTCGTCGGTGTAGTCGGTGCCGATCCACCTCTGCCCGGCGCCGAGACCGAGCCGGAGCAGCCTCAGCCGTGCCGGAGCACGGTCAACGTCGCCATGAGTTTGTCCACCGCCGCCGTGCGGGCGAAGCTGGTCAGTTCCAGCACCGCCGGAAGCCGCCGATACGCCACGGATTTGGCGTAGGTGAACTCTTTCAGGCCGTCCGGGCCGTGAATCCGGCCGAATCCGGAATCGCCGACCCCGCCGAAGGGCAGTGCGGGGACCGCGGCGAACAGATAGACCAGGTTCACCCCGGTCATGCCCGATCGGATGCGGCGCGCCAATTCCTGACCGCGCCGTTTGGCGAACACCGCCGAGCCGAGACCGTAGCGCGAGGCGTTGGTCAGTTCGATCGCCGCGTCCATATCGCGAACCCTGTTGACCGCCAGCGTGGGACCGAAGGTCTCTTCGACCATCGCCGGCGCGTCCTCGGGAACGTCGACGAGAATGGTGGGCTGAACCACGCGGTCACCGACCCCGCTCGGCCCGCCGACGACCGCACGCGCACCCCGGCGCACCGCGTCCGCGATGTGCTCGGCGACCACGCGCGGCTGGGTGGGCATGGTCATCGGCCCGATCGCGGCTTCCGGATCGCTGCCCGCGCGCAGGTTTTCGGCCTGTGCGGTCAGGATGGCGACAAAGTCGTCGTAGACCCGCTCGTGCACGTAGACGCGTTCGGTTCCGATGCAGGCCTGCCCGGCGTTGGAGAACCCGCCCCACAGTGCCGCGGCCGCCGCGGCTTCCAGATCCGCGTCCGCGTCGACCAGCAGGACGTCCTTGCCGCCGGCCTCGACCAGCACCGGGGTCAGAGTGTCCGCGCAGGCGCTCAGCACCTTCTTGGCGGTGGCCGTCGAGCCCGTGAACGCGATCTTGTCGACCCCCGAACGGCACAGCGCCGCACCGGTTTCGCCCAGTCCCGTCACCAGTTGCAGCA
Organism: Nocardia sp. NPDC005978; assembly: GCF_040614455.1. Lineage (NCBI taxonomy): Bacteria > Bacillati > Actinomycetota > Actinomycetes > Mycobacteriales > Nocardiaceae > Nocardia > Nocardia sp. NPDC005978. The sequence goes on along the minus strand of NZ_JBEXUS010000050.1, from coordinate 37,325 downwards.
CGGGATGCTCGGGGACAACCTGAGCGAACGCGTCCACCAGCCACGCGCCGACGCCCGGGGTGTACTCGCTGGGCTTGAACACGACCGCGTTGCCCGCGGCCAGCGCGTAGGCGATGGATCCCATCGGGGTGAACACCGGGAAGTTCCACGGGCCGATGACACCGATCACGCCCAGCGGCAGATACTCCACCGAGGCGCCGAGGTCCACGGCCATGAGACCCGTCGAGACTCGCTTACGCCCCAGTACTTTTCGCGCGTTCTTCGCCGCCCATGCCAGGTGATCCAGCGCCATGACGATCTCGAGCTGCGCGTCCGAGGTCGGCTTGCCGGTTTCGGCATGACTGAGCTCGGCCAGCTGGGGCAGTCGGCGCGCGATGATCCCGCGCCACCGATCCAGGCGCTCGGCGCGTTCGGCGAAGCTCAGCCCGGCCCACCAGACCGCCGCCTCGCGGGCCCGGGCGACGGTGTCCAAGACCTGCTCCGCGGTGTGCACCGCATGGCTGCCCACGCGGTCACCGGTTGCCGGATCGAGCGAATCGAAGGTCACGACGGCCTCGGTGCTCACGAATTCTCCTTGTGCTTCCTGGATTTCGATCTCGGCGTTCACGAGCGATCACCCCGGATCAGGTCCGCGGCCTTCTCGCCGATCATCACGGTCGCGGCATTGGTGTTGCCGCGCGGCACGACCGGCATGACCGAGGCGTCCGCGACGCGCAGGCCCTCGATGCCGTGCACCCGCAGGCGCGGGTCGACCACCGACATCTCGCCACCGCCCATGGCACAGGTCGACACCGGGTGATACAGCGTCTGGGTGGCGGCCCGAATGTGTTCGGCCAGTTCCGCGTCCGAGGCCGATTCGACCCGTCCGGGCAGAAACGGCCGGTCGAGCAGGCGCGCGAAGGAGGGCTCGCGGGCGATGTCGAGGACGCGGCGGGCGCCCGCGATCACCGCGGTCATGTCGATCGGATCCTCGAAGTAGGCCGGATCCAATTCCGGCTTCCAGGTGGGGTCCGCGGAGCGCAGGCGCAAACGGCCGCGACTGGCCACGTTCACGAGAGTGACTCCGGCGGTGAACATCTGCCCCACGGGCTCACGGAACCCGTTGTCGTAGAAGCCGCTGGGAGCGACGTGGATCTGAATATCCGGCGCCGCCAAACCGGCACGGGATTCGAAGAACGCGCCGCCCTCGCCCACATTGGAGGACAGCGGACCGCGCCCGGTCAGCTTCCACTGCATCAGGCGGGCCGGGGTGGAGAAGTCGGCGAGGTCGGAGGTGCCGCGGGTGTGCCAGATGAACGGCGTCACGGGATGATCGTGCAGGTTCTCCCCCACGCCCGGCAGGTCCAGCACCGGGTCGATGCCGTGCTCGCGCAGCTGGGCGGCCGGGCCGATGCCCGAAAGCATCAGCAGCTGTGGGGAATTGATCGCACCGCCGGAGAGCACGACCTCGTGGTCCACGAAGACGGTGTGTTCGGTTCCGCGTCGCCGATAGCGCACGCCCACCGCCCGGGTCCCCTCGAGCACCATGCCCGTGACCAGCGCGAAGGTCTCGAGCGTCAGGTTGGGCCGGTCGAGCACCGGACGCAGATATCCGTCGGCGGTCGACCAGCGCCGGCCGTTGCGGCAGGTGACCTGGTAGCGGCCCGCGCCGTCCTGTTCGGCCCCGTTGAAGTCGGCATTGCGCTTCAACCCGCCGGCCACCGCCGCGTCGATCCACTCGTCGGTCAGCTCGTGGGTGTAGCGCCGGTCCTCCACGTGCAGCGGACCGGTGGAGCCGTGGTAGCTGTCGTGCAGGCTCGTATTCGTCTCGGCGCGAACGAAGTACGGCAGCACGTCGTCGTAGCCCCAGCCGGTCGCGCCGAAATCGTCACGCCAGGAGTCGAAGTCGGCGCGGTTGCCGCGGATGTAGATCATGGCGTTCATCGACGAGCAGCCGCCGAGCGCCTTCATCCGCGGCCAGAACGCGCGGCGGCCGCCCATATGCTTCTGGGCGACGGTCTCGTAGTTCCAGTCCCACTTGGTCTTGAACAGCTGCGGGAACGCGGCCGGAATCTTGATCTCGTCGGCGTCGTCCGTCCCGCCCGCCTCGAGCAGCAGCACCGATACCGCAGGATCCTCCGAGAGCCGCGCGGCCAGCACCGCACCCGCACTGCCTGCTCCGACGATCACATAATCAAAGCGTCTTTGCCCGCTCACCCTTGTCCTCGCATTCGCGCCGCCCGCGCCGTGATCCCGATCACAGCCTTACCTTCGAAGGCTAAAGCCGCCGGTCAGCGGATTGACAGGCCCGGCCGGGCCGCTTTTTTGATATATTCGGCCAATGCGCACTACCGTATCGAGGCGCGCGTGAGCGTCCTGACCGCGTTGCGCGCACCCACCAGCGCCCTGCTGATCACCCGCCTCGCCGCCGAACACGGCCTCACCGAATCGGACTGCCTGCGGCACAGCGGCCTGAGCGCCGACCACCTGCGCCGCCCGGGCGCGCTCATCACCGGCGCGCAAGAGATCGCCATCATCACCAATCTGCTCGACGCCCTGCCGGACACACCGGGCCTGGGCTTCGCCGCCGGGCTGCGGTATCACGCCACCGCCCATGGCATCTGGGGCTACGCGCTCATCTCCAGCCGATCACTGCGCGACGCCATCGACGTCGGGCTGCGCTTTCTCGACCTGTCCTATTCGTTCTGCCGTATCACCACCACCGAATCCGGGCGCGACCTGGCACTGGTGATCACCCCGGAGGTCGTCGATCCGCGTGTGGCCCGGTTCGTCGCCGAACGCGACATCGGCATCATCGCCACCCTGCATCGGGATATCACCGGCCCCGAGGCCGAGATGCGGGCCGTTCGGCTGCCCTACCCCCGGCCGCCGACAGCCCGCCGAATAGCTGAAACTCTGTCCCTCACACCGAATTACGGACAGCAGGACTACGCGGCCGTATTCGACACCGCGATGGTCGACGCGCCCCTCCCGCAGGCCGACCCGTACACCGCCGCCCTGACCACCGATCAGTGCAGCGACCTGCTGAGCCGGCGGCGCGCCCGCACGAGCCTGGCGGGACAGGTCCGTGAGGTCTTGTTCGCCGGCCGGCGCGGAGCCCTGAGCGAGACCGAAACGGCTACCGCCCTGCACCTTTCGACCCGCACGCTCCGCCGGCAGCTGGCAGCGGAAGGACAGTCCTACCGCACACTGCTCGACGAGGGCCGCAGCGCCCTGGCCCGCGAGCTGCTCTCCGGCACCGATCTGCCCACCGCCGCGATCGCGGACCGCCTCGGGTACTCCGAAGCCGCGAGCTTCACCCGGGCGTTCCAACGCTGGACCGGATCCACGCCGCTGCGCTGGCGGCATGCGCAACGGCGGGGTGATATGACACCGCCCGACCCGGCCGCGATCCGCTGAGCGCCCGGCGACAGGTTTCGCAGGCGCTCAGCCGAGCTGCTGATCGAACACCTGCGTGCCGCGACCGGTAGCCGGATCCACCGTCACCACACGGAGATTCGCGGCGCTCGGGGTGAGGTCCAGCACCATGAATCCGAGTTTGTCCTGGCTCTCGTACAGCGCCTTGGTGCGGTTGCGACCGCCACTGCCGCTGCTGCCGCTACCGCCCGAGCCCGAGGTCTTCGCGGCCGCGCCCGAGACGATCTGCCGGGTGCCCTTGGTGGCCGTGGTCGGCTCGAGCACCTGCAGCGAGTGATCGTGGCCGGAGAGGATGAAATTGACCCTGCCGAGTACGTGCTGCTCGAAGAACGCCTTTACCGCGACTCCGCTGAAGGGTGCGGGCAGGCCGTCGTAGCTGCCCGCGTTTCCATGCCCGCCGTTGCTCAGATAGGGGTGGTGGGTGCAGACGATCTTCCACTTGGCGGTCGACGCGGCCAGCGCCCCGTCGAGCCACGCCCGCTGCGCGTTCATATACGGCCCGTCGACGCTGAACTGCGGATCCAGCACCGGCGGGATGATCGCCGCGAGCGGGGTCAGGTCCAGGACGAAGAACTCGACGGCGGGATCGATGCGCAGCGAGTAGTACCGGCTGGGCATCCACCAGCGCGGCGAGGACGCGTGATAGGCGACTTCGAAGTTGCCGCGCGCCAGCCAACTCCCGTCACCGGGAAACACCGAGCTGGTGTCGTGGTTGCCCAGCACCATGGCCCACGGGAAATCCAGTCCCGCGTTGGGGTTCTCGAACTTCGCCGCGAACTGGGGATCCTGCTCGTCGCTGGGCCCGCTGTCGTAGATGTTGTCACCGAGCCCGACGGCCATCGAAAACGGTTCGCGCGCATGGAATTCGCGGGCCGCGTTGGCAACCGCCAGCTGGGTGGAGGACCCGGTGCCCGCGTCCCCGGTGACCAGGATCCGGGCGCTCCCCGGCCCCGGCAGCGGGAATTTGACGACACCGTCTCCCACCGGCACCGCCTGCGCGGGAGTCAACCCCAGTAGTGACGCCCCCGCCACCACACCGGCGACCCCGGCCGCCCCGGCCAGCAGTTCGCGGCGCCCCATGTTCGGACCGTGGGCGGTGACGTTACGTGCTTGCTGCATATCTGGCAGACCCTTGCGAAGTTGGAGTTCGGTGCTGGTGAAGCAGGTTCGACAATCAGACTGGTCGCGCGTCCAGTGCCGAAAGCGAGCTCATAGTACCGAGATGACCCCCGCGTGATCCGCGAATGAACAGATCCGGATCCCCCGCTGAAGCGTTGCCGTTTCAACCGGCACCCGCCGGGACGCCCGCCCCGGTTACCGCCGCCACCGGCACCCGGCCAGGGAAACTGCCACGAGGAAGAACAGCGACTCGCATGAGCCCTGGCTTTCCGCCAGCGAATGGTCTCAGGCGTTTTCTTGGGTGCCCCCACCAGGGCTCGAACCTGGGACCCGCCGCTTAAAAGGCGGCTGCTCTGCCAACTGAGCTATAGGGGCATCGTCCGGATGGCGAGATCCGAACCCGCGGCTACCCGCTCCAGGAGCGGGAAATCCGACCGTACCTATCCGCATCCGATCGACGGCAGCCGAATTGCGTGCTGCCGCTTGCCGGCCCGGCAGGATTCGAACCTGCGATCTCCTGGGCTTCAACCAAGCGCTCTGCCAACTGAGCTACGGACCGCTATCCACCCATCCCGAGAATGGGCCGACTTGGTAAGTCGAAGCGGTGGCCGGATTCGAACCGGCGACCTACGGGTTATGAGCCCGTTGCGCTGAACCATACTGCGCCACACCGCCATAGCGCGCCTTCGCGCACCGCACAGGTGAGAGGAATCGAACCCCTGTCAACGGCTTTGGAAAACGCCGCTCTGCCACTGAGCTACACCCATTCGCATTTCCCGAAGAAATACCGCGGAAAGTTGAGGAGTCGAACCCCCGGGACACGCTGCCCGCCTCCGGTTTTCAAGACCGGCTGACCTCCACAGGCCGGAACTTTCCTTTCCCGCCACCCCGTCGAATTTGCGGTAGAACAAGATTCGCAGGCCCCTCCCCTACCCGCAACCGAATTACGCTCGCGCACCCTTCGCCGCCTCGATGCCATTCGCGAGGCGGCTCGGCCCACTATGGTCGAGGGCGATGTCGTCGAGGGGGAGTTTTCATGCCGAGTGTGTTCGGGTCCTACATCGACGGTGACAGGTTCGTGTTCCTCGACCTGAAATCGTTGCCCGGTGATCTGCAAGCCAAGTTGCGGCGGCGAGCCGACGCCGGATACGAGGAGCCGCGTCGACCGACCGACCACGAGCTCGAACAACTGGACTCCGAGATCGCCCAGCTGAACGGGCGGGTGTGGACGGCGCGCCTGGACAACACCGATCCCGGCCGACTTCGGCAGCTGAACGGGCAGTTGCGGGAAGCGCACCTGAAGCGAAAGGCCGCGATATCCGGTCGGAAACAGCCCTTTCCGAACCGCTTTCGATGGCCGATCACGCTCGCCGTCTTCACCGCCCTGGCGGGCTGGGCGGTTCTGGTGTCACAGCTCGGCGATATCCCGCTGCTACTTCTCCTACCTGCGGTGTGCGGAACGTCCGAGATCACCCGGCAGATCTCGCTTCGATTCCCTCGCTCGCTGGTGCTGAGTAAGAGCGAAGCGCTGCTCGTGGAGGAAGCGACACGGAGCATTCCGATATCCGACAAGGATCGGGCGATCACGCTGCTGAAGCACCAGAGGTCACCCAGGAACGCCGCCGATCTGATCGCCGTCGCGTCGTATCTCGCGGAGCTCATCACCGGCAGTGACGCCTGGACCAGCCCCTATCTCGAACCCCACCGGGCGCAGTTCGACGTGAACGAGGAAGTCCGGCAGATCGCGACGAACGCCGCGCGATACGAGGTGATGCTCCAGCGCGTAGACGTCGCGCCGACCGGCTCGACCCCCACCGCCGAATTGGCGAAGTCAGCCCAGAACATCGCCCGGCAACAACTCGACGTCGTCTGGAAGACACTGCGGAAGCGAGGCGCCGCCCTGATCGACTTCGCCTCGCACATCAAGCAGCTCGACACCGAACTACACAACGCCGCACTGGCACGCCAAGCCTTGGACATGGACGACGAGCTGGCCGACCTGATGGCCTCGGCCGCCGCGAACGAACTGGCGACCGGCCAGTTGAGGCACCTCAGCGATCAAACAGCCGGCCTGACCCTAGCGATTCGAGAGCTGGTCGAGCATCTCCACAACGACCTCACCACGTTGCGCGCCCTCGCCCCGCGAGACCGCCCCCGAGACACGATGCCCGGCTCCGGCTTCGACCCCACCTGACCACCACTGGCCGAAACCGGTTGACCGGCCGATAGGATCGGCTCGTGGCGTGGTTCGAGAGTGATCCATTCGACGCGAAAGCGCGGATAGATACGCGGTGCGTCACGCATTTCGACGCGGTCGATGTCTTCGCGAAGTTGCTGAACTCCGCGTTCAGCGCCGGCATGAGTTTGCGGGATCTGCTGGAATCCACAGGTCGATTCGCCCTGGTCGATGTTCCGACCCTGGTCGACGAACCGGGTGCCGACGTCATCGCGCTGCGCGGCGGGCGCGTCACCTACTACTCCGAGAAGCATCGCGAAATCCCCGCGTACGGCTTCACGCTGTCGCGCATTCTCAAAGTACGCACGGACATCGGCCCCGGCTGGGAACAGCCCGGGCCATACCTGCACACGATCTCCACCGGGCTGCTGTGCTTTCCGGACGACAGTGCCGGGACATCCGCGTGGTTCACCGGCAGCTGGCGCCCCGACGGCGACATTCCCTTCGACAGCTGGGTGCGAACGCTGCTCGAGCAGCCGGAAGTCGCCCGCCTGTACGACCATCGTGCGCGCCTGTACGCGGTGACCATCACCTCGGAAAACCCCAGTGCCGGTGTCGATGCCGTATCCCCGAACGATGTTTGGCGATTCACCGGCGGCGTACTGCACACGCGAACGACACGGGCGGAGCTACCCGAGGTCGACTGGTTCGAGAGGTGGACATACGCCGAATTCCAGGGTGACGACCAGCTCGTGCTGGCACTCGACACCGGGCAGCCGTTCCACATCGACGGTGACGGCGGCTCCTACGGCAACCGGCGCGGATTCATCATGGTGTTGCAGCTCGGCCCGGACCGGCGGTGGGAGCTCGTCGCCTTCGAATCGGGGCTGGATGACCGTTCCCACGACGAGAATTTCGTGCCCGACGCGATCGCCTGGCATCGGCGAGGCGTGCTCGCATGGTCGTACAAGGATGAAATCGACTGGCACGTATACAAATCCGGACACACGCGGGCCTCCCGCCCGGAGCCCCGCTATGCCCCGGACTTCGACTCGAACCTCGGACTCGTCCGCCACGCGGGCGAACTGTACGGCGCCGGGCACGAGATGACCCTCGATGAATCCGGTCGCATCCTCACCATCGGCGGCGCGGACGGCACCCTGTTCATCGATGTCGACACGAACACCCGATCCACCGACGGCCACACCTGGGAGACCATCCCGGAAAGTCTGATCTATCGATTCGAATAGCCGCCCGCAACGCTCACCCCGCGAAAACCAGTGCGTGGCACACCAACTCGACCGCCGGTGCAGCCGACACCCACTGCCGTACCGACGGAGTCGTGGCCAGGTCGTTGATCGTGTTCAGCGCCGCCTGCACCCGGACCCGGGCGCGAGCGTCATCGGACTCCGTGCCGGTCTGGCGCAGGATCCGCATCCAGGTCGCTATGTAATCGTGTTGGGCGACGCGCGCGCGGTGGCGTTCCTCGTCGGGGAGCTGGTCCACCTCGGAGTTGAGGAGGCGGACCAGGGACGCATTCTCGAACGCGAACTCGCGGTAGCTCGCGATCAGGCGGCCCAGCGCATCGCCTGGGCCGTGGGCGCGGCCGAGTTCGCGTTCCATGTCGGCGCGCAGCAGATCACCACCGCGCACGATAGCCGCGGACAGAATCTCAGCCTTGCTGTCGAAATGGTTGTAGAGGCTGGCGCCGGCAATGCCAATCGCGGCGCCGATATCATCGAGACCCACGTCCGAGAATCCGCGCGCGGCAAAGAGTTCGGTGGCCGCGGCCAGAATCTCCGCGCGTCGCGACGGTGACCAGGAAGACGCCGGCAGCGCCGAGACCCGCGTGTCGAACGCGGGAATCGCGGTCGCCGCGGTATCCCGCAGCAGGCTCGCGAGCAGTTCCGGATCCACCTCGACCGCGTGGAACGAGACGCTGGTCGCGACGCCGAGCACGGCCCACGCGAGGAAATCGGCTTGTGCCGCATCGAGTTCGGGGCGATCGCGCCGCACGATCTCGGCCAGATCCCGCCCGATATCGCGCAGCGTGCCGCGAATCTCCTGCCGGGCTTCCCCGGTCAGATGCCGGGCCTCGCGATGCCAGAGCACCCCGATCGCGCGCCGCTCGATCATGACCTCGGCCAGCAGCGCCGCCGAGTCCGAGAGTGCACTGCCCCGCGCATCGCCGAGTACCCGCTGCACGACCGTGAGCCCTTCGGTCACAACGGCTTCCAGCAATTCGTTCTTGTTGCGGAAATGGCGGTACAACGCGGCGGGGCTGACGGCGACCGCCTCGGCGATATCCTTCATCGACACCCGGGAGTACCCGCGCCGGTAGAAGAGCTCCGCGGCGGCGGCCAGCACGAGTTCCCGGCGGTTGGCCGGGCGCGTCCCACGCACCGGACGGGTCACGATCAGCACCTCTCCTCCAACTCTCGGTAGATCGGTTCGCCCTCGGCGAATGATCGCGGACTCGAGGATATCGCCGCGCCCGGGTCAGCATCGCGGCCGCCGGGCTCAGCGCACTCCGAGCGGCGATCGCGACCCCCGTCAGATGTTGAAACCGCCCCCGCACACCACGGTCTGAGCACTGATGTAATCCGACTCCGGAATGCAGAACAGATAGACCGACCCGGCCGCCTCGGCGGGAGTTCCCGCGCGACCCAGCGGAATGCCCTTCTCCATCGTGGACAGCAACTCGGCGTTCACGCCCACCCTGATCTGATTGCCGGCGACATCGATCGTGCCGCCCGAATCGGCCGACGCCTCGGTGAGGCGCGTCTTGATCAGACCGAAGGCGACCGTGTTGACGGTGACGTTGTACCGGCCCCATTCCTTGGCCAGGGTCTTGGTGAGCCCGGTGACGCCGGCCTTGGCCGCCGCGTAATTCGCCTGTCCCGCATTGCCGCCCAGGCCCGCGACCGAGGAGATGTTCACGACCTTGCGCGCGTGCACCGGCTCCCCCGCCGCCCGCGCCTGCTTCACCAATCCGGAGATGACCGGCTGTGCCGCGCGCAGAATCCGGAACGGCGCCTTGAGGTGTACATCGAGAATGGCATCCCACTGCTCGTCGGTCATCTTCTGGATGACCGAATCCCAGGTGTAACCGGCATTGTTGACGATGATGTCGAGCCCGCCGAAGCTGTCGACGGCGGTCTGCACGAAACGTTCGCCGAAGTCGGCATCGGTCACGCTCCCGACGCAGGCCACCGCCCGGCCGCCCGCGGATTCGATGGCTGCGACAGTGTCCTTGGCGGGCTCGGCGTCGAGATCGTTGACCACGACCGCCGCGCCGTCCGAGGCGAGTTTGAGCGCGATCTCACGCCCGATCCCGCGACCGGAGCCGGAGACGATGGCGATCTTGCCGTCCAGTTTTCCCATGAGCTGCAAGTCCTTTCAGACCGCGACGAGCGCGGTGCCGGTGAGGGTGAGAGTGCCGTCGGCGAGTGTGACGGCGAGTTCGAGAGTGGCGAGCGTGGTCCCGTCGACGATCTCCACCGCGGTGACCGTGCCGGTCGCGGTGGGCCGGGCTAGAACGGGTGTCTTGGCGGCGAATCGCACGGCGTAGGAGCGAATCGCTTCGGGGGCAACCCAATTCGTCAGCAGCCTGCCCAGGTACGCCATGGACAGCATGCCGTGGGCGAAGACATCGTCCAGCCCCGCGGACTCGGCCACATCGAGATCGATGTGAATCGGATTATGATCGCCGGAGGCACCCGCGAACAACGCCAGCGTGGCGCGCGAGATCGGATCGATCTCGATCGGCGGCAGCGTGTGGCCGACTTCGAGCGGTGCGATCACGGCCGCACCTCCGGATTCTGCACGACGAGAACCGAAGTCAGATCGGCGACCACGCTACCATCCGCCCGCGTGACAGCCGCCTGTTTGACGATGAACTCGAGCGCGCCGTTCTTCTTGGTGTAGACATCACCGATGGTGGGCCGCACCGTGAGCACATCACCCGCGTGAGCGAGCGAGTGGTAGGTGAAGCGCTGTTCACCGTGCAGCACGCGGCGCAGGTCGACGCCGATCTCGGCCAGCCACGCGAACGGGTCGGACTGTTCGAGTTCGATGGCGAACAGGAAGGTCGGAGGTACCGGGAGAGTAGCGTGCCCGGCCGCGGCCGCGACGGCGGCATCGGTGAAGACCGGATTGATCTCGCCGATCGCCTTGGCGAAGAAGCGAAGCCGGCCGGCATCCACGGTGAGTTCGGTCGGGGGCAATGCGGTGCCGATGATGGCCGGGTCGACAGCCATGCTCAGCCAACCTTCTCGTACAGCGTGACCACGGCCGCACCACCGAGGCCGATATTGTGCTGCAGAGCCAGGCGCACGTCCTCGACCTGACGAGCCTCCGCCTGCCCGCGCAACTGCCAGACGAGTTCAGCGCACTGCGCCAGTCCGGTCGCACCGAGCGGATGCCCCTTGGACAGCAGACCACCCGACGGATTGGTCACCACGCGACCGCCGTAGGTGTTATCGCCATCGGCGATGAACTTCTCCGCCGTACCCTCGGGCGTGAGGCCGAGCGCCTCGTAGGTGAGCAGTTCATTCGTGGTGAAGCAGTCGTGCAATTCGACCACCCGGATATCGCGGGGATCCACTCCTGCCTGTTCGTAGACCTGTTGTGCGGCAGCGCGACTCATATCCGAGCCGACAATCGTCATCATAGAATTGCCGGTGAAAGTGCCCGCACCGTCGGTGGTCATGGCCTGAGCCTTGATCGCCACATCGGACCGCAGTCCATGCCTGCGCGCGTAGTCGGCACTCACCAGCACCGCGGCCGCCGCACCGCAGGTCGGCGGACAGCACTGCAACCGAGTGAGCGGACCGTAGATCGGCGGCGAGGCGAGCACCTCCTCGACAGTGACCCGATCGCGAAACACCGCGTAGGGATTATTCGCCGCGTGCTTGCGCGCTTTCACCGCGATCTGCGCGAAGACCTTCGGATCCATCCCGTACTTTTCGCAGTACTCCCGGCCCGCACCGCCGAAATACTGTGCGGCGAAGGGTGCATCGCTGCTGCCCTGAATGCCCTCGACCACCGTGTTGAAGCTGTCGAACGGCGTCGGCCGATCGGTATAGCCCATGGCCAGCGCACCGCGCTGCATCTGCTCGAACCCGACCGCGAGCACCACGTCGGCCACTCCGTGTTCGATGGCCTGGCGCGCAAGGAACAGGGCCGACGAGCCTGTCGAGCAATTGTTGTTGACGTTCATCACCGGGATACCGGTGGTCCCGACGCGGTACAGGGCCGCCTGGCCCGCGGTGGAATCGCCGTACACGTATCCCGCGTATGCCTGCTGCACGGCGTCGTAGTCGATCCCGGCATCCGTCAGCGCGGATCTGATCGCTTGCTCGGCCATGAGGTCGTAGGTCTGGCTTTGGCGCGGTGTGGTGAACGGGATCATTCCGACACCGGCGACGATGACAGTGGTCATGGCTGGCTCTGTAACTGTTCATGGTTCACTTAGCGGACGTTACGGCATGTGGCCGTAGGAGCCAAGGGTTCCTCGAACGGAGGCTATGGCTTATTGGTGTTTACTTGATCAACAGATAGGCGTCGATCGTGGCAGCGTGGGGTCGTGGTGCTGGAGACAGCCGACGGGGGTAGCGACTTTGCGGATGCGCGGCCAGTACCTGAGGGATCGCAGCGTTGAGAACTGGTTGGGTTGACGAACGACTAGATAACGAGAACCAGCGGAGTACAGAGGGGAGGTCGGGCTACGGTTCCAGCCCTCCCGAGGCAAAGCAGCCTGGATAACGGAATACCAGCGGGGACCGGTTCGGAGCCTCGACGGCGGTACCAGCCCTACCGGGCCGATAAGAGGGATCCACCACCAGCGGGGGTACGAGCAACCCTCGAATCGACTACCGCTCACCACAATCACCCTCTGAAGCAGTACCAGCATTCAACGATGACGGATCTTTGTCTGTAGGTCTCGAGAAGGTTCCCACGGCCATCCAGCCAGGCTGGAAGGGCGAACAGGCTCCCAGCTGGAGAGCCGAAGTCGGGTACGGCAGGCGAGGTAACCAGCACTGCCGCGTTGTTCTTGCTTGTTCTCCCGAACCCCGCCGGAAGATGAAGGGTGCGTGCGGGTCTCGGCTACGTCGGCCACTGGAATGAACACCAACGCCGCTCTTGCGTTGTGGGCTTTGCTCCGGCTGGAGGCAGTGCTCTAGCAGAGTCGCCGCGCCGGGATACCCGGGATCCCCGAGGGGCCGCGCACTTGCGGGTGATGACGGAAGTTCACGCGCGGTCTGCGAGCGGGGTCGATATGCGGTGGCGGAATCCACCCGGTCTTGCCCGGATGCTCCGACTCTTCCGGCATGACGATCGTTTTCCAGCCGTTCGGACCAGAATTGACCTGGGCGTGGCAGGCATCGCACGCGAATGTCAGGTTCTCGATGTCCGTTTCGCCGCCATCAGCCCACTCTGTGATGTGGTGGACCGCCGAGCGGGTGGCTGGGGCGTCGCATCCGGGGCGGGTGCACCCGCGCTCGACCGCGGTGAGTGCCAGGCGCTGTTCTACCGAGGCGAGGCGTTGACCACGGGAGAGGTGCAGGGGGCGGCCGTTGGCATCCACGATCACCAGGTACGGGGTGGAACGCGCGGCCAGTTTGATCGCTTCGGTGATCGAGAGCGTGCCACCGGTGTTCGTGGTAGCGAGCCCGGTGCGCTGCTCCAGGTCCGTCAGGCGCATGGTGACCACGGTCGAGACCGGCAGCCCCCGGTGATACCCGAGCTTGGTCGGTCCCATATCGGGCTGCAGGAACCGCAGCAGCGCATCGTGATTGCGTTGCGCTTCGCTGCGGTGATCACGCTTGGCAGCAGCCCGCAACACGTTCCGAGCAGCGACGGTGGCAGCATCGGCGTCACTGTCATCGGTCTCGGTTTCGGTGTCGATCCCGAGTTGCGCGGTGGTGTGCGGGCTCTCGGGATCATCGGGGTTGTACATGCCGGGTCGCGCGAACTTGGCGAACATGGGCAGGAACACCGCACCCAACTCCGGAGTGAGCAACCCCGAGATCGGGAACATCCCATCCGCGCGTTGACGGCCGATGCAGATCCCGCGCATCCGTTGCCGATCCCGATCAGCGATCAACGACCCATCCGGGTCGATATGGGCCAGGGCCCGGACCCCGAGGGTCGTCACACCCTTGGGGTCACCGATGCGGGCGTAGTCGGTCAAAGATTGTTCGGTGAAGTCTTTGACTTCCGCGCTCGCGCGTTCGGGAATCCGGTCCAGGACCTTCACGATCGCTTGCACGTGCTCGGCGGAGATCTCTCCCGCGCGCTGGGCGGCGGCGATGTGGGGGAATACCGGTGGCCGCTGGAACGACCCTTCGGACACGGTCGACAGCCGGTCGGCGTTGCGCACTCGAGCCGCGGCATCGAAATGGGACAGCCGCAAGGTCTGTTGCAGGAACACGATCAGACTCTTCACTCCGGCCTGCGTGTTCAACCCCCGCACACCACATTCGAGGACGAAGCGTTGCTTCACCGCTTCGAGCATGCGGAAACTGGTCTCGAGTTCCTGCATCTTCTCGATGAACTCGGCATCGGGCAACGAGAACAGAGGCGATTCGAGCAGGTCTTCCACAATGGCAGCGTGTGCGGTGACACTCTGTGCGATGGTGGTTTCCCCTCCCGAATTCATACCCCCATTCTACTCCTCAATAGCAAACAGATATAGCCCAATTCAATTGTGATACAACAATATTCAGACCCAACTACAGTTCAGAACCCCGCCGGAATCGACCCCGCCGAAACACCGCGCGCACCCGCTCCCGCCAGCCGCCCTCGGGTTCCGTTGCGGGCAAATCGCTTTCGATCGCAGCCTCGGCCACCGCCGCCTCCGCGAAGCGCGCGTGCAACTGGTCACGAACCTGATCCGGCGTATAGGCGCGGCGTCGCCGTTCGGCGCGCACAACGACCACACCGGTGGCGACCACACCGGCCGCGCCTGCCAATCCCACTGCCTTCCACCACCTCATACCGCATAGGCTACGGGCATGAGCGATCAGGGCATCAGCCTGGACCGAGCACTAGAGCTCACCAGAACCGGCGACATCTGGCTCTTTCGCGGGCATTCGGCCGCCGACCGGGCGATTCGCATGACCACCAACAGCCCCGTCAACCATGTCGGCATGTCCGTGGTGATCGACGACCTGCCCGCCCTGATCTGGCACGCGGAACTCGGGCGCTCACTGCCGGACATGTGGTCCGGCAACACCCATCGCGGCGTTCAGCTGCACAATCTGCGGGACGCCGTCATGGTGTGGGCCGAACGCTACGAACAGCGCGCCTGGTTCCGCCAGCTCGACCACCCGGTCACCCCGGAGATGGAAGCCAAACTGCTGCGCACCATCGCGCGCCTGGACGGCACCCCCTTCCCGTCCACGGCCGCCCTGGCGGGCCGCTGGTTCCGCGGCCGCGGCGCGCGCCTGCCCTGGCGCAAGTCCGACAGGGCCACCACCCGCGAGCTCGAAAGCGCCTACTGCGCCGAGGTGGTCGCGGTCACCTACCAGGAGATGGGTCTGCTCCCCACGAACCGCAAATCCAATTGGTATGACCCGGGCCGCTTCTGGAGCGGCGACGGCCTCGAACTGTCGGGCGGCTACGCCCTCGGCGGCGAGATCGCCATCAAGACCTAGCGGACACGCGCCGACCTGACGGGACCGTGATCGTTTCGGGCCTACGCTCGTGCCGGGGACCCCGATCGACGAAGGGAACGCGATGCGCAGCGCCGATCTGATCTTCACCGGTGGGTCGATCATCACGGCCGACGACGGCGGGCCCACCGAGCCCTCCCATCTCGCGGTCTCGGACGGTCGGATCATCGCCGTCGGGTCGGACGAGGTGCTCGGGCACCGGGGACCCGACACCGCGATGATCGATCTCGCCGGGCGCTGCCTCATGCCGGGTTTCGTTGAGGCGCATACGCATCCGACGCAGGACCAGACGCTGTATCTCGACTGCGTGGTCGACATCCGGCCGGTCACCACCTGTCCCACCGCCGACGACGTGGACCGGGCGATCAAACGCGCGCTCGACGTCGCGCCGGCGGGCGAGCCGCTGGTGTTCTACGGCCTGGACGTGCTGTTGCAGACCGGCTACCCGACGCCGACCCTCGAGTGGCTGGACCGGATCGGTCCCGACCGGCCGATCATCATCTGGCAGAACTCCGGGCACCAGGCCTGGGCCAATACGGCGGCGTTGCGCAACGCCGGGCTCACCGACGCCACCCCCGATCCGATCGGCGGCAGTTTCGAGCGTGACACCGACGGTCACCTCACCGGCACCGTGTACGAGGCTCCCGGCGTGGAGGCGGTCGTCGCGCCGATCCTGTTCGCGGCGCTCCAGGGTCCCGAAGCGCTCGCGAAGCAGCATGCGGCGCTGTCCGCACAGGGCGTGACCATGTGCAGCGACATGGCGTTCTCCCCCGCGATGCGCCCGCTGGTGGCGGCGCTGTACGAGCAGAACCTGGCCAGGGTCCGCATGCGGGTGTACGAAACATCAACGCCCGCTTTGACAACCGACTATCCGCTGGCGAACGGGGACGACCTCTTCCAGCAGATCGGCATCAAGATCTGGGTCGACGGGTCGCCCTGGGTCGGCAACATCGACACCTCGTTCCCGTATCTGAACACCCCGGCCACCGCGGCGCTCGGCCTCGGGCACGATCATCGCGGGCACGCGAACTACACCGAAGCCCAGCTCGCAGAGATCGTCGGCGCCTACTACCCGAGGGGCTGGCAGATCGCCTGTCATGTCCACGGCGACAACGGCGTCGACAAGATTCTCGACGCCTACGAGCGGGCCCTGCGCGCGCATCCGCGCCCCGATCACCGCCTGCGACTCGAGCACTGCGGCGCGATGACCGCGGCCCAGTTCCAGCGGGCCGCGCGCATGGGCGTCACCTGCAGCCTGTTCGTCGATCACCTCTACTACTGGGGCGACGTGCTCGCGGACGACCTGTTCGGCGCGGACAAGGGCGGTCACTGGGTTCGCACCAAATCCGCGCTCGACGCCGGGATGCGCGTTTCCTTCCACAACGACAGCCCCGTGACCCGGGAGGAGCCGCTGCGCAACATGTCCGCGGCCGTCACCCGTACCTCCCGTACGGGCCGCGTGCTGGCGCCGGAGGAACGCATCACCGTCGAGCAGGCCATCCGGGCCCAGACGATCGACGCTGCCTGGCAGTTGTTCGCGGACGACATCACCGGCTCCCTGACCCCCGGGAAGTACGCGGACCTGGTGATCCTGGATCGCGATCCCCGCCACGTCGACCCGCTGGACCTGCCCGGCATCGATGTCCACGCCACCTATCTCGCCGGGCAGCCGACCTACCGGCGCTGATCGCCCCGCGCGAGGCACGCCTACGGCCGCCGGCAGAAGCTCCTCGCCACCAGCCCGGCTCGCAGATAGCTGAGCCCGATGGGGGCGACGGGATCGAACCCGGTCAGCGCGCCGACGCGTTTGAGGCGGTAGTCGACGGTGTTGACGTGGACGTTCAGCGTGCGGGCCATCCGTTTTCGATTGCCGTCGGTGTCGATGTGCAGGCGCAGTGTTTCCAGCAGTTCGGGCTGGGAGTCCAGGGGGTCGAGCAGGCGGCCCAGGTGATCCAGGGCCGGTCCGGGGCGGGTCAGCTGGAACTCCAGGGCGATGTCGGGGAATCGGTAGAGACCGGCGCGGTAGCGCAGGCGCTGCACCAGCTGCAGGAGCTGATGGGCGTGCCGGGCGGCGGCGGGCACATCCGGCGCGGCGCTGGGGACCGTGGTCGCGTGGATCGGTATCCGCGCGGCCGCGGCCAGGCAGCCGATCAGTTCGTCGAGGCGCTCGTCGGGCACCCGCGTGCTGGGAACGAGCAGCGTCCCGCCGCCGGTTCCCAACGAGGACAGCACATCCGGACCGAAGCGCAGTGCGAGCGCGTCCCGGAGCCGGCGCGGTGCGCTGTCCGTCGCGGCGGTTTCGGAGTGGGACTCGTCCGGGTGACTGCCCGGGGCCAGCGCGAGCACGTGATAGTGCTCCGCGATTGCCAGGCCGGAGACATCCAGGGGCGCAACGGCTCCCGCGGTCAGCAGCACCGAGGTCAGCGATCGGGTCGCGGCCGTGTGATGGCCGATGACGTGGCGGTATTCGTCGATGTACGCCGCGGCCACGATGGCCGTGATGGTGTCCAGCACATCCAGCAGACTGCGACCGATCCGGCCGGCATCGTCCGCACCTTGCGCGGCCGCGTAGGTCAGCAGAACGTCGGAGCAGAGCCGAATCCCGCTGTGCACGGCCCGATGCACGGCCTCGGCGGGGACGCCGTCGCGTGCGAAACCGGCTGCGGCCGAGGCGATCCGGCCGCGATCATAGCCGGTGTCGTCGCCGTTCATCAGACCGCGGGCGAGCCGCACGCAGATGCCGGCGATAGACAGTTCGGCCCGCTCGGCATCCGCTTCGGGGGTGTGCGAGCCCGCCTGCGCGCGGCCTTCGGCG
Source organism: Nocardia sp. NPDC005978 (assembly GCF_040614455.1). Classification (NCBI taxonomy): domain Bacteria; kingdom Bacillati; phylum Actinomycetota; class Actinomycetes; order Mycobacteriales; family Nocardiaceae; genus Nocardia; species Nocardia sp. NPDC005978. Next base: position 19,120 of record NZ_JBEXUS010000050.1, on the reverse strand, counting down.
CCGAGCCGCCGCGACAGCGTTCGAGGATCACCGAGTATCTCGGCCGCGGTCCGGCCCGATACCCGTAACGGGCGCGAAGTCTCCGCAGGCATGGTCCCTCTTCCTGCTCCGACGTTCCTGGACACCAGCATCTGAGAACTAGTGGTTTCACACTGTAGCGCCGCCCCGTATCACGCGACACGAAATTCCGAAGGTCTCGAACGCGTCGCGGGACACCCGCGCTCCGGCGCGCCAACCCCCTACGCCCAGGTAAGTAGCCACAAATTCGCTAACGTTCCCGATCGTGGCGGAGACTGCTTCCAAACGACGCGGGTTGCCCTATGTACTGGCTGCTGTCGGCGTGCTGTGCGCGATTGCCATTGGTGCGCTCGCCTACGCCAACGAGCGGGGTACCCGGGAGGTCACCTCCGAGGTCGGGGCCGAGCAGGTCGGTGACGGGGTGCACCTGGAGTTCGGTGCGCAGCGGATCGAGGCACAGCGGCGGGAAGTGGTGACCCAGTTGCGGGTCGTGCCGTGGGGAGCGCTGGCCACCGACCAGGACCAGACGATTCCCGCGAAGAACATCGTGGTCGAGTTGCCGCTGGCGACCACGACGCGAATGGAGCTGCCCGCCGGTGACCGGATCGCGGTCAAGGAGGTGCGGCTGCCACTCTCGGACGGGGTGATCTCGGACTACCCGTTCGACCGGTACACCGTGCAATTGCTCGCCGAGGTGACCGTCGACGGAGCGGACATTCCGATGTCGTTGTCCTACACCGACTATGACCCCTTCTATCTCAGTCGTGTCACCGAGGAACAGGTGGACGCGGGCGTCGCGTACGCGGAGATCAAGGTCAAGCGCTCGCGGGGCACGTTCATCCTGGCCTGGTTCCAGCTGCTGGTCATGTGGTTGCTGTCGCTGTCCGTCCTGGCCGGCGCGCTCTACATCGTGCGCCATCGCCTCGGCCTGCCCTGGCCGGCCCTGGGCTGGATGGCCGCGACCCTGTTCGCCCTGGTCGGTTTCCGCAACGCCGCACCCGGCACGCCACCGGTGGGCTCACTGATCGACTACTGCGCGTTCTTCTGGGCCGAGGCGATCGTCGCGTTCTCCATCGCCCTGGTGACCTGGAAGGGCGTGCGAGTCACCGGCTGAGAGCGCGCGTTTCGGCGCTCATCGAGTGTTTCCGGCCGCCTGCCGTTGCGGTTCGGCCGAAATCCCCTCGCTGCCACCGAATCCCGATTCGACCGCGTCCACCAGGCCCAGGGTCGAGAGCGGGCGCGGGGTGAAGAGATTGGTGAGGTAGGACAGGGTGATGGCCCAGCGGTTGACGCCCCGGGACACCGCCAGGGTGTGGTAGGCGCGGGTGACCGCCTTGGCCGGCAGGCCCGACAGCCGCACGCCGAGCGGGTTGGCCACCGCGAAACGCGGGCCGAGGTCCACGACCAGGCCCAGGTCGCGGTGTTTGTAGCGGGTGCCGGTGCCGACGCCCAGGCTGGCCGCGACGTTTCGAGCCAGGACGCTGCCCTGACGGGTGGCGTGCTGGGCGGTCGGCGGAGTGATCTTGCCCGGCACGACGAGGTCGGGTACGGCCGCGGCGTCACCGCCGGCGAAGATGTCGGGGTGACCGGGCACCCGCAGCGTGGGGTCCACGACGAGCCGGCCGCGTTCCATCGGCAGCTTCAGGCCGGTGAGGACCGGAGCGCCGGTCACCCCGGTCACCCACGCGACCGTGCGGGTGGGGACGACGGTGCCGTCGGTGAGCACCACTCGCTCGTCGGTCACCTCATCCAGCGTGGTCTCCAGGCGGATGTCGATCCCGCGGTCGCGCAGGACCTGTAATGCCTTCTCCCCCAGTCGTTCACCTACCTCGGGCATGACCCGGTCCGCGGTGTCCAGCAGCAGGAACCGGACATCGGCGGGGTCGAGGCCGCGGCGCGCGGTATAGGCGTCGGCCAGTGCGCGCAGTTGCGCGACGAGTTCGGTTCCGGCGTAGGAGGCTCCGACGACCACGACGGTGCGACGGCCCTCGCGCACGCCTGGGTCGTCCTCGTTGTCGGCCTCCACGAGCTGACGCAGGAAGTGCTCGCGCAGGTACACCGCCTCGGCGATGGTCTTGAGCCCGCGCGCGTGCTCCGCCAGGCCCGGCACATCGAACAGGCGCGTCACCGAGCCCGGGGTCAATACCAGCCTGTCCCAGGACAATTCGACGGGCCCTTCGCTGTCCCGTTGCACGGTCAAGGTTTTCGAGTCCGGGTCGATCGTGTCGACCTTGCCGATCACCAGCGTGACCTTCGGCAGTGTGTCGACCAGGGAGATGGCGACGAACCGCGGGTCGATCAGCCCACCGGCGACGTCCGGCAGCAGCGGCGTGTACAGGTGATAGTCGGTCGGCGAGACCAGCACGATCTCCACGTCCCGCCCGGACCGGCCCAGGATTCGGCACAGCTTCCTGGCACAGGTGAATCCCGCGAATCCGCTCCCGACGATCACCACGCGCTGCCGGCCCGCACTGTTCTCGACTGTCACTGCGCCACCTCGTTGGTCTCGGGGGTTTCCTCGGCGTTTCCCCGCACACCCGGCTCGAAACCCCGCCGCCGCGATGCGGTGACGATCGGCACACCGCCGAATGCGGCGGGACCCGCCGAGACGAGCGCTGACCAGGGAACCGCCCGCCGATCAGTCGGGCAGGTGATCCTGGATCCAGGTGCTGAAGTGGCCGACCCGGGTGTAGGCGGCGTGGGTGGTGAATTCGTGGCCGCAGGGCATGCCGTTGGAGGTGACGCCCACGACCTGGGGGCGCGGGGCGCCGGGCGGGGTATAGAGCATCGGGCCGCCGCTGTCGCCGATACAGGGGCGGGCGGTACCGGCGCCGGAGATGCAGACGATGTCGCCCAGCAGGCCCAGCACGGCCGCGGGCACCAGGCAGTGCGCGCGGGGAATGATCAGCGCCGTGCCCACTTGCAGTGTGGGACTTTGGGATCCGTTGGGTTCGGTCGCGCCCCACCCGGCGATGACGGCGACATCGCCGATGGCCGGATCCTGGCCCTGCGGGGGCAGGTCGGCGGGCTGCGCGGTGGGACCGAAGACGATGGGCTCGGCCAGGGTGAGGACGGCGATGTCGCCGAGGCCGAGCATCGGGTTGAACCCTTCGTTCACCGCCGCGTCCGCGACCTCGATCGGGGTGCCCGCGCCGGTGTCGGTCGAGCCGTACAGGATGCCCAGGTTCGTCGGCCGTTCGACGCCGATCAGGCAGTGCGCGGCGGTCAGCACGGCGCGCGGGGTGAGAATCGTGCCGTTGCAGGGACTGAGCGCGCCGGTGATCTGCACGACGGAATGGACTTCCCCGGCGGCCGCGGGGTGCCCGCCCGCTATGGCGGAGGCGGGGGTGCAGGGCGCGAGGGCTATCGCCGCGACGGCGACGCAACCGGCCCAGGGAATTGCTCGTCGGTACCCGGCTGTGTTTCGAAGGGGCATGGCCTGCTCCTACGGGTGCGATGCAACAGGGACTCGGGAGGTTTTCGCCAACGGGCTGACCAACTGTTGCGCGGCGTCCGGTGATCATGTCTCGGGCCGATGGACGCTGCCGAAAGAATCCTATATGTGGCGCACGGCACAATGGCGCAGCGTCCGCCCTCGGCGTGCCCGAATTCGCAGTCGTGAATTGCGCTGACGTGCGGATATTCGGACGTCTGTCAGTATGGAGGGGATGAAATCTCCCGAGCGACCCCCGGCCCCCGACGTCGAAGCCGACGGCTCGGGCGCGGTACGCATAGACGAGCTTCGCGTACTGCACGGGCAGTTCGTCGACTTCATGCTCGATTACAAATTCGCGATCGACGAGATCACCACGAAGTTCAACATCCTGCGTGAGGATCTGCACAATTCGAACGAGTACAACCCGATCGAGCACATCAACTCGCGGCTGAAGTCACCCGAGAGCGTGCTGGAGAAGGTGCAGCGCAAGAAGTACCCGATGAACCTGGCCAGCATCCGGGAGAACGTCCTGGACATCGCCGGTGTTCGCGTGGTCTGCAGCTTCATCTCCGACATCGCCGCGGTCCGGGACATGATCGCCGGTCAGGAGGATGTGACCGTCCTGGACGAACGCGATTACATCACCCATCGCAAGCCGAACGGCTATCAGAGCCTGCACCTGATCGTCTCGATCCCGGTGTTCCGCGTCGATCGCACGGTCCGCGTTCCCGTCGAGATCCAGATTCGCACGATCGCCATGGATTTCTGGGCCAGCCTGGAACACAAGATCTACTACAAATATCGCGGCCAGGTCCCCCCGAACCTCCTCGCCGAACTGACCCGGGCCGCCGAGGCCGCCAATCAGCTCGACGAGAAAATGGAGTCCCTGCACCGCCTGGTGGACCACAATGGCCACCGCACCCCCATCTCCGAACGCCAGGGCGGTCTCGATTTCAGCGCCCTCTACGAAAACCTGCTCGCCGAGGACTGACCGCACGACGTTCGCCGGGAAAACACATTCGACACCCGTGGCAGGATGGGCACAATGAGCGCCCGTTTCTTGAATATCGATGTGGAAGTGCGAGATACGGCCGATCCGACGGCCCTGCGTACCGCCTTCGGGGCCGATATCTCCGTCCTGCACGTCGGCACGGACGCCGACGGCCTGTTCCTGTTCACGTTCGAAGCGATCCTGGCGGACACCGACGATCCCGCCGTCGTCGCCGAGGCGCTGTGCACGGTGATCGAAGGCCTCGACGCCCCGGCGCGCGCCCACTGGCACGCGGTCCGGGACCGGGTCTTCGATCTCGGCTACGAAGCCGAACTGACCGGCCCGGTCTCCTCCCCCGTGTTCTCCCCGTCCCTCCTGCGCCGCCTGGCCGACCTCGACGTCCGCCTCGCGATCTCGATCTACGTCCCACAGCTCCGCCCGGACAGCGCCCCCGATCTGCTGGCTCCCGGCGCGAATTGCTGACCGGCCGACCATGTTTCATGGTCCGCGCACGCGGACGAGCGGACCGGGGTCGCCGGTCCGCTCGGGTATCGGGGAGACCGGGTGGGTCCGGCCGATCGTGTTCTCGGGGTGCAGTTTTCGGGGTGGCCCACCGCGGCGTCGCGGCGGGCCGGCCGGAGCGATCAGGTCGATAGGGGCAAGGGGGTCGCGGGGCGGGTGTAGTGCGTCGGATCCGGCGCCGCCGGGGCGAACAGGTCGAGTTCTTTCGTCGTGCGCTGGGCGCCCGGAATCCCGCCGGGCAGGCAGCTCGCGCTGCCGCCGGCGAGGATGAGCAGGGCCATCGCCGGGAGGGCGACCGTCCGGGGCGGTCTCACCGGGCGGGGACCGGGTCGGCGGCCATCGCGGCGATCAAGCTGTTGGGGCGCATGTCGGTCCAGTGCTGTTCCACGTAGGCCAGGCAGGCGGCGCGGTCGCCCTCGTGGACCGACTGCCAGCCGTCCGGGACGGGGGCGAAGTCGGGCCACAGGGAATGCTGGCCTTCGGCATTGACCAGGACGGCGAAACGACCGTCCTCGTTGTCGAATGGATTGGTCTCGCTCATGCGCTGTCCCTTCCGGTGTTCGTGGTGGACCGGCGCCCGGTGGCGCCGGTGGTGGAAACCTCTGTGCGGCCGTCGGATTCGGCCAGATGCCGGCGCAGGATCGGGCCGATTCGGTCGAGGGCCCGGGGAGAGCCCATGTCCACGTGCGAGCAGGGCAGGAAATGCTCGTGGATCTCCCCGCCGACGATCTGCCGCCACGGCCCGGTGCCGGGTACCGGCGGGGCCGGGCGGTCCACCGGGGGCGTGTCCTGCACCGTGGCGGTGAAGTACACCAGCTCGCCGTCGTACCGGCCGGGCTCGTAGCGGTAGGCCATGCTCGTGCCGGCCAGGTAGCCCGCGTAGAGCCGTTCGACCTGGGTGGCGTCCAGCGCGCCGAACGGACCCTGCTGTTCGTGCAGCAGTTCCGCCGCCCGCGCCGCGGACACGTGCTCGGCGGCCAGGCTCGAATCACCGAGCAGCGCCGCGAGCAGTTCCCCGGCGCTGGGATCGGCGACCTCCGGCTCGCCGGCCAGAATCCGGCTGTCCAGCAGCGCGAGCACCGCCACCCGCTCTCCCTCCGCCTGCAACTGCGCGGCCATCTCGTACGCGATCAGCCCGCCCAGCGACCAGCCCAGCAGGTGGTACGGGCCCTGCGGCTGCACGGTTCGCAGCTCGCGCAGATAGCGTCCGGCCAGCTGTTCGATCGTGTCCAGTCCGGTGTTGTCCTCGGTCAGCTGCGGCAGCTGCAGACCGTAGAGCGGACGCTCGGGCTCGAGGTGCGGCAGCAGCCCGGTGTAGCTCCAGGCGACGCCGCTGGCCGAGTGCACGCAGAACAGCGGAGCCAGCGTGCCCTGCGGCCGAATCGGCAACAGCGGCAACAGCGCCGCCTCGATGCCCGTGCCCGCACCCGGCTCGGTGACCCGGGCCGCGATACCGGCCGGTGTCGGATCCAGGAACAGCGCCTGCATGGGCAGGTCCGCCCCGGTCCGGTCCCGGATCTCGGTCACCAATCGCGTTGCCAGCAGCGAGTTTCCGCCCAGCTCGAAGAAATTGTCGTCCACGCCCACCGCGGCCGGTCCCAGGACCGCGGCGAAGGCCGCGCAGACCAGTTCCTCGGTGTAGGTACCGGGCGCGCGGTAGGGCGCCCCGGCCAGCAGCTCGGGTTCGGGCAGCGCGGTGCGATCCAGTTTGCCCGCGGGGGTGAGCGGCAACGTCTCGATCAGCGTGATCGCCTGCGGCACCATGTATCCCGGCACCCGCGCCGCCACGTGCCGGCGCAGATCGGCCACGATCAGCGCCGCGTCGGCGCACACGTAGGCCGCCAGAATCGTGGCGCCGGAAGCGGTGTCGTACCCGATGGTGGTCGCGGCGCGCACACCCGGGAACGACACCAGCGCGGCGTCGATCTCACCGAACTCGATGCGGAACCCCCGGATCTTGACCTGATGGTCACCGCGCCCGAGGTATTCGAGCTCGAGCCCGGCCGGGCGCGCCAGCCAGCGCACCAGATCGCCGGTCCGGTACATGCGCGTGCCGGGTCGCCCGAAGGGGTTGGCCACGAACCGTTCCGAGGTGAGCGCGGCCCGGCGGTGATAGCCCCGCGCGAGCGCGGGCCCGGCCAGGTACAGCTCGCCGGGCACCCCGATCGGCACCGGCCGCAGCCGGGTGTCGAGCACGGCGAGCCCGAACCCGCGCAGCGGCCCGCCGATGGTGATGGGCGCTCCGGGCCGCAGCGGCGAACTGATGGTCGCCGCCACCGTGGCCTCGGACGGGCCGTAGGCGTTGAGCATGGTGCGCTGCGGTGCGCTCATGGTCCAGCGATCCACCAGTTCGGGCCCGGTGCGATCACCACCGACCATGATCATCTCGAGCTCCTCCAGCCCGGCCGGTTCGACCGTGGCCAGCGCCGCCGGGGTGACGAAGGCGTGGGTGATCCGCTCGGAGTGCAGCAGCTCGCGCAGTTCGGCGCCGCCGAGCACGCCCGCGTCGGCCAGCACCAGGGTCGCCGCCGCGCCGAGCGCGAGCAGCACCTCGAGAATCGCGGCGTCGAAACTGGGCGAGGCGAAGTGCAGCACCCGCGAGCCCGTGGTGACCCCGCCGCGCTCGGCCAGCTCCGCCGCGAAGTCGGAGATGCCCGCGTGGGTGACGCTGACGCCCTTGGGCAGGCCGGTGGAACCCGAGGTGTAGATCAGATACGCCGGATTCGCCAGGTGCGCCGCACGATGCAGATCGCTCGCCGACAGCTCCGCGCTCGAGTAGAGACGGGTCTCGGCGGCGAAGGACGGATCGTCCAGCGCCTCCCACTGCGGCCCGTCGGGCAGCTCGGCCCGGCAGCGCGTGACCGTGACTCCGATGCGCACCTGCGAGTCGGTGAGCATGTGTTCCTTGCGCAGCGCCGGATAGGCCGGATCCACCGGCACGAACGCGGCACCGGTCTTGAGTACCGCGAGCATGGCCCGCACCGCCTCGACCGAGCGCGGAATGCTCAGCGCCACAATCGTCTCCGGTCCCACCCCGCGCGCGAGCAGCGCCCGGGCGAGCCGGTTGGTGGAGCGGTCGAGCTGCTCGTAGCTCATCTGGATCTCACGATCGCGCACCGCGACCGCGCGCGGGGCGGCCGCCATCGCCGCGGCGAAGACCTCCGGGAAGGTGATCGCGCCCCGCGACTCGGCGCCGAATACCGGTACCAGCGTGCGGGTTTCGGCCGGATCGAGCAGTTCCAGATCCCCCACCGCGATGGAGGTGTCCGCGACCGCGGCCGCCAGCACCCGAACGAATCGGCCGCACAGCAGTTCCGCGCTCTCGGCGTCGAACAGATCGGTCGCGTAGGTCACGCACAGCTCGATGCCGTCCGGAGCCCCGTGCGGGGTATGGGTTTCGGTCAGCGTGAACTGCAGATCGAACTTGGCCACCTCGAAGCCCGGGTCCTCCGCCGTGGCCACGACCTCGCCCAGCGCCGGCAGCCCCGGCACCGCGTTGTGCACCGACAGCATGACCTGGAACAGCGGGTGATGCGCCGCCGAGCGCGCCGGGTCGAGCGCTTCCACCAGCCGCTCGAACGGGATGTCGGCGTGGGCGAAGGCGTCGAGATCGGTTTCGCGCACGGTGTCGAGCAATTCGGCGAACGAGCCGGAGTTCGACACCGGTGTGCGCAGGACCAGGGTGCCGACGAACATGCCGACCAGCGCGTCCAGGCGCGGATCCACGCGCCCGCCGATCGGCGTGCCGATCACGACGTCGCCGGTGCTGCCGAGGCGGCCGAGCAGCACGGCCAGCACCGCGTGCAACACCATGAACACGCTGACGCCGTGCCAGCGCGCCAGTTCGTTCAGCTCGTCGTGCAGATCGGCGTCGATCCGCGCGTACACCGAGGCGCCGTGCTGGGACGGCACCGCCGGGCGCGGCCGATCCATCGGCAGGGTCAGGCAGTCCGGCAGGTCGGCGAGCTTCTCGGTCCAGTAGGCGAGCTGGCGCGCGGCCGAGCTGTCCGGATCGGTGTCGCTGCCCAGCACCTCGTGCTGCCACAGGCTGAAATCGGCGTACTGCACCGGAAGCGGCGGCCACGCCGGGTCCCGATGCGCCGCACGCGCGGTGTAGGCGGCCACGAGATCTCCCGCCAGCGGCGCGGCCGAGGCGCCGTCCGCCGCGATGTGATGCATGACCAGCAGCAGCACGTGCTCGTCCGCGCTCACCCGCACGATCGCCGCGCGCACCGGAATCTGCTGTGTCACATCGAAGCCCGCGGTCAGGAAGGTGCGGGCGAACTGCGCGGCGGCGGTGTCGGACAACTCGGTGACCGGCACCGTGAGCGCGGGGTCGGACACCGGCAACACGACCTGGTGTGGTCCCGTGCCGTCGGCGGGGAACACGCTGTGCAGCACCTCGTGCCGGGCCACCACATCGGCGACGGCCAGGCTCAGCGCGGCCGCGTCCAGCGGACCGCGCAGGCGCAGCACGAACGGGATGTTGTACGCGCCGGAGGCGGTGTCGAACCGGTTGAGCAGCCACAGGCGCTGCTGCGCCGGGGACAGCGGAATCCGCGCGGGCCGGGTCCGGGCCACCAGCGCCGGCCGGTCGCCGCCGCCCGCGGCCAGGGCGCGCTCGAGCACCGCGCCCAGCTTCTCCGGGGTCGGCTGCTCGAACACCGCGCGCACCTCGAGCCTGCACCCGGACGCCGCGGCGATGCGGGCCACCAATTGCGTTGCCGAGAGCGAGTTCCCGCCCAGCTCGAAGAAATTGTGGTCCGCGCACACCGTCTCGCGGCCGACGACCTCGGCCATCGCCGCGGCCACCAGCTTCTCCCCCGCGGTGCGCGGCGCCCGGCCGGTGTCGGAGACGGTGAACGACGGCTCCGGCAGCGCCCGGCGGTCCAGCTTGCCGTTGGGCGAGAGCGGAATCGACTCCAGCATCAGGAAGGCCGAGGGCACCATGTGCGCGGGCAGGCGCTGGGCGGTGACGTCGTGCAGTGTGCGCGGGTCGACCGTCTCGCCCTCGAGCGCGACGGCGTAGCACACGATATGCGCGCGGCCGCCGTCGTCCTTGCGAACCTCGGTGTGCGCGAAACGGATTCCGTCGCACGCCGCGACGACCGCCGAGATCTCGCCCAGCTCGATGCGGAAGCCGCGCACCTTGACCTGGTGGTCGGCGCGCCCGGCGAAGATCAGTTCGCCGTCGGCGTTCCAGCGCACCAGATCGCCGGTGCGGTACAGCCGCTCACCGGATTCCCCGAACGGGTTGGCCACGAACCGCTCGGCGGTCAGGGCCGGGCGGTGCTGGTAGCCGCGCGCCAAACCGATTCCGCCGACGTAGAGTTCGCCGACCGAGCCCGGGGGCACCGGCCGCATGCGCGCGTCGAGCACGACGGCGCTGACCCCGCGCATGGGCCGGCCCAGCACGATGGGCCGATCCGGGTGCATGGGCTCGGAGAAGCTGGTGGCGATGGTCGCCTCGGAGGGTCCGTAGCCGTTGACCATGTCCCGGCCGCGGGCCCACTGCTGCACCAGTTCCTGATCGAACGCCTCGCCGCCGACGATGAGCGTGCGCAGGCTCGGCAGCGGCCACCGGTCGGCGTCCATGCTGGCCAGCGCGGCCGGGGTGATGACCACGTGCGTCACCCCGGCATTGTCGATGAGCTCGGCCAGGTCGTCGCCGCCGTACACGTCGATCGGGACGATGACCATGGTCGCGCCGCCGCACCAGGCCAGCAGCAGTTCCAGCACCGCCACGTCGAAGCTCGGCGAGGCCAGGTGCATGGTGTGCGAGGAACGGTCGACATCGAACCGGACCCGTTGCACCTCCGCGCAATTGAGCAGGCCGCGGTGGGTGACCGCGACGCCCTTGGGCAGGCCGGTGGAGCCCGAGGTGTAGATCAGGTACGCCAGATCGTCCAGGCGCGGGGTGCGGCGGCGCTCGGCGTCGGTGACCGGCGCAGCGGAGAGTTCCGCCACGGCGGCCGCGTCGTCCACCAGCATCCACTCGATGCCCAGGTCGCCCGGCAGCGCGACCTGATCGCCGGGCACGGTGAGACCGAAGCGCACCGCGGAGTCGGTGAGCATGTGCCGGATGCGATCCAGCGGATGGCGGATGTCCACCGGCAGGAACGCCGCGCCGGTCTTGGCGATGGCCAATGATCCGGCCACCGACTCCACCGAGCGGGCCAGGCCCAGCGCGACCACGTCGCCCGGGCCGACCCCCCGCCCGATGAGCTTGCGCGCCAGTCGATTCGTCCAGGCGTCGAGCTCGTCGTAGGTCAGCGTCCGCTCCCCCGCCACGATCGCGGGGTGGCCGGGCGTCACGGCCCGCTCGAACAGCTCGATCAGCGTGATCGAGCTCGCCGCCCGCGCACCCCGCGCGGGCGCGAGCACCGAACGCTCCCAGGCCGAGAGCATGTCGGCGTCGCCGACCGCGGCCGCGGGCTCGGCCAGCAGGCCCGCCAGCAGCCGCACGTAGCGCCGGCTCATCCGATCCGCGGTGGCGGCGTCGAACAGGTCGGTGGCGTAGGACAGCGTCATCTCGATGCCGTCCGGCGCGCCGCTCGCGGTGTGCGTCTCGGAGAACGTGAACTGCAGATCGCACTTGACCAGGCCCGGATCGACCGGGAACCCGGCCACGGTGACCTCGGGCAGGCGCACGGTCGGCACGCCCATGTTGGTGAGCGACAGGCTCACCTGGAACAGCGGGTGGTGCGCGGTCGAGCGGACCGGGTTGAGCACCTCGACCAGGCGCTCGAACGGCAGCTCGGCGTTGGCCATGGCGTCGAGATCGGCCTCGCGGACCGAATCGAGCACCTGATCGAAACTGGCGCCGCCGTCGATCCTGGTGCGCAGCACCAGGGTTCCGACGAACATGCCGATGAGCTCGTCCAGCGCGGCGTCGCCGCGCCCGGCCACCGCCGTGCCGATGGCGATGTCGCCGGTGCCGCTGGTCCGCGCGATGAGCACCGCCAGCACCGCGTGCAGCACCATGAACACGCTGGCGTCGTGGTCGCGAGCCGCCTCGGTGAGGCGGGCGTGCAGATCGGCCTCGATCCGGGCCGAGGTGGATCCGCCGCGATGGGAGGCCACCACCGGGCGCGGGCGATCCGCGGGCAGCTCCAGGCATTCGGGCAGATCCGCCAGGCGTTCGGTCCAGTAGGCGAGCTGGCGCGAGGTCAGGCTCTCGGAATCGTCCTCGGCCCCCAGCAGTTCACGCTGCCAGATGCTGAAATCGGCGTACTGCACCGGCAATTCGCGCCACTGCGGCGCGCCGCCGGTGCTTCGCGCCCCGTACGCGGCGACCAGATCGCCGGCCAGCGGGGTGAGCGACCAGCCGTCCGCGGCGATGTGATGGATCACCACGACCAGCACGTGCTCGTCCTCGCCGACGCGCAACAGCGCCGCGCGGATCGGAATCTCCACGGCCAGATCGAATCCCGCCGCCGCGACATCGAAGGCGTCGGTGAGCACGGACTGCGGGCTCGACACGATGCGCGCGAACGGCAGCGTGGCCGCCTCCGCGCCCAGCACCACCTGGTGCGGGCCGTCGGCGTCCTCCGGGAACAGCGTGCGCAGCACCTCGTGCCGGGCGACCACGTCCGCGACCGCCTGCCGCAGCACGTCCGCGTCCAGCTGCCCGTTCAGGCGCAACCCGAGCGGAATGTTGTAGGCCGCAGAACCCGGGTCGAAGCGGTTCAGGAACCACAGGCGCTGCTGTGCCAACGACAGCGGTACCCGCGCCGGGCGCGGTCCCGCCGACAGCGCGAGCCGGTCGGTGGCCGTTCCGGCCGAATCATCCAGCAGCAGCGCCAATTCGGCAGGCGTCGGATGCTCGAAGATGGCGCGGACGGCCAATTGCACCCCGCTCGCCGCGCTCAGGCGCGCCACCAGCTGGGTGGCCGAGAGCGAATTGCCGCCGAGGTCGAAGAAGCCGTGATCGGCGGACACGGACTCGTGCCCGAGCACCTCGGCCATGACCTGCGCGACCAGCTTCTCGTTGGGCGTCCGCGCCGCCCGGCCCTGCGCCGCGGCCTCCCAGACCGGTTCGGGCAGTGCGCGCCGATCCAGTTTTCCGTTGGGCGAGAGCGGAATCGCGACCAGCGGCACGAACACCGCGGGCACCATGTGCACGGGCAGGCGTTCGGCGACGCCCGCGCGCAGCGCGGCCGTGTCGAGCGGGTCGTCGTCGGACACGACGAAGCACACGATCGCCTGCCGTCCGGCCGCGTCCTTGCGGACCTCGGTATGCGCGAAGCGAATTCGCGGGCTGTCCGAGACCACCGCGGTGATCTCGCCCAGTTCCACGCGGAAACCGCGCAGCTTGACCTGATCGTCGCTGCGGCCGACGAAGGCCAGCACGCCCGAACGGGTCCAGCGCACGATGTCACCGGTGCGGTACATGCGCTCGCCCGGAATCGCGGCGAACGGATTGCTGACGAACCGGTGCGCGGTCAGGCCAGGCCGCTCGTGGTAGCCGCGGGCCAGGCCGTCACCGCCGATGTAGAGATCGCCGGAGACCCCCGGCGGCACGGGCCGCAGCCGCTCGTCCAGCACGACCACGGTGGTACCGCGAATCGGGCCGCCGAGCACCACCGGATCGGCCGCGCCGATCGGATCGGAGATCACGCTCATGATGGTGGTCTCCGTCGGGCCGTAGCCGACGAACATGGAGCGGTCATCGGCCCAGCGCGCCAGCAGTTCCGGGCCGACGGCCTCGCCGCCCGCGCACAGGCTGCGCAGGGACGGCAGCGGCCAGCGCCGCTTGTCGATGCTCGCCAGCGCGGCGGGTGTGATGAACGCGTGGGTCACGCGCTCGCGCTCGATCAGCGTGGCGAGTTCGTCGCCGCCGTACACGTCGGGCGCGGCGAGCACCACGGTCGCGCCCGCGCACCAGGCCAGCAGCAGTTCCAGGATCGAGGCGTCGAAACTGGGCGAGGCGAAATGCAGGGTGCGGCTCTCGGAGTCGATGCGGAATCGGTCCCGCTGTTCGGCGGCGAAGCCGGCCAGGCCGCGATGGGTGACCGCGACACCCTTGGGCTTGCCGGTCGAGCCCGAGGTGTAGATCAGGTACGCGACGTAGTCCAGGCCCAGCGAGCGGATCCGCTCGGAATCGGCGATGGGCGCGGCGGATTCGCCCGCTTCCAGCTCCGCCAGCGTGAGCCAGGTCAGCTCGGTGGACAGCGCGCCGAGATTCTCCGCGGTGGTGATGCCCAGGCGCGCACCGGAATCGGTGAGCATGTGGGCGATGCGGCCGGCCGGGTAGCGCAGGTCGACCGGGGCCAGGGTCGCACCGGACTTGGTGACCGCGACCGCGGCCAGCACCGAGTCCAGCGATCGCGGCAGGCCCACCGCGATGGTGTCGCCGGGACCGACGCCGCGCGCGATCAGCGCCCGCGCGACACGGTTGGACCGCTCGTCGAGTTCGCCGTAACTGATCGAGCCCGAATCCGATACCACGGCGGTGGCGGCGCGGGCAGCGGTGGCGGCGGTGAAGATCTCGGGCAGGGTGGCCGGCACCGGGCCGGTGACACCGCGCGCGGGCGCCGAGGCCGCGCGCTCGGCGACCGAGAGCAGATCGATGTCGCCGACCGCGATGTGCGGGCGGCCGCTGACCCCGGCCAGGAGCTGGACGAAGCGGGCGCAGAGCTGTGCCGCGGTGTCCGCGTCGAAGATGTCCGTGGCATAGGTCAGCCGGATGTCGATGCCGTCCGGATCACCCTGTGCGGTATGGGATTCGGTGAAGGTGAACTGCAGGTCGAACTTGGCGATCTCGAGGGCGATGTCCTGGACGCGGATCACCACGTCGTCCAGGTGCGGCAGTTCGGGCACCACGTCGTGCACCGACAGCATGACCTGGAACAGCGGGTGGTGCGCGGTGGAGCGCGCCGGGTCCACCGCCTCCACCAGGCGCTCGAAGGGAATGTCGGCGTGCGCGAACGCGTTCAGGTCGTGCTCGCGCACCGCGGCCAGCAGTTCGGTGAAACGGGTCGCGCGATCGACCTCGGTCCGCAGCACCAGGGTGCCGGCGAACATGCCGATCAGGGGATGCAGCCGGGCGTCGGCACGGCCGGAGATCGGGGTGCCGACGGTGACCTCGCCGGCTCCGGCGAGCCGGGCCAGCAGCACCGCGAGCACGCTGTGCAGCACCATGAACAGACTCACGTTGTTGTCGCGAGCCAGGCGGGTGAGCGCGGCGTGCGAGGAGCCCTCGAGCCGGGCCGAGACCGATGCCCCGACCTGGGTGCGAACGGCCGGGCGCGGGCGGTCGGCGGGCAGTTCGAGCACGTCCGGCACCCCGGCCAGGCGCTCGGTCCAGTAGGTGAGCTGCCGGGCGGCCCGGCTCTCGGGATCGGCCTCCTCGCCCAGGATCGCCTGCTGCCACAGGCTGAAATCGGCGTACTGCACCGGCAATTCGGCCCAGTCCGGGGCCTGGCCGCGCCGGCGGGCGGCGTACGCGGTCGCCAGATCGCCCGCCAGCGGTGCGGTGGATCCGCCGTCGGCGGCGATGTGGTGCACGACCACGACGAGCACGTGATCGTCGGCGGCGACCCGCAGCAGTTCCGCGCGCAGCGGGAGTTCGGTCGCCAGATCGAAACCGCGGGCGGCCGCCGCGTTCAGGTGCTCGGCGATCGCGTCGCCGGGCAGCGCGGTCACCGGCATGGCGAAGCGCGCCGTGCGCGCCGGGCCCCGGGGGCTCTCACCCGGAACCGTTGCGCCGGTCGGCGTTTCGGCGGAGCGATCCAGCGGCAGCACCAGCTGATGCGGTCCGTCGGCGTCCTGTGGGAAGAGCGTGCGCAGCGCCTCGTGCCGCTGCACCACGTCCAGCAGCGCCGACCGGAGCGCGTCCTCGTCCAGCGGCCCGCGCAAACGCAGCGCCACCGGAATGTTGTATGCGCCCGAATCGGTGTCGAAGCGGTTCAGGAACCACAGGCGCTGCTGCGCCGGGGACAGCGGGATCCGGCCGGGGCGGTGCCCGCGGGTCAGCTCCGGCACATCCGAATCCCGGGCCAGCAGTTCGTCGACCACCCGCGCCAGCTGTTCGGGTGTCGGGTGCTCGAAGACCGCGCGCACGCCGAGCTGGCGTCCGGTCGCGGCGGCCAGCTGGGCGACCAGGCGGGTCGCCGAGAGCGAGGTGCCGCCGAGCTCGAAGAAATCGTGATCGGCGCAGACCTGCTCGCGCCCGACCACCTCGGCCATGGCCGTGGCCACCAGAATCTCACTGGGGGTGGACGGTTCGCGGCCCTGCGCCAGTTCCCAGACCGGCGCGGGCAGGGCGCGGCGATCCAGTTTGCCGCTGGGCGAGAGCGGAATCGCGTCGAGCACCACGACCGCCGTGGGCACCATGTACCCGGGCAGGCGTCCGGCCGCGTGGGCGCGCACGGTCGCCGCGTCCAGCGACCCCGTGCCCGCGATATAGCTGACGATGCGCGGGGTTCCGGCATCGTCGTGCCGGATCTCGGTGTGCGAGAAGCGGATTCCATCCAGTTCGGCCACGGCCGCGCTGATCTCGCCGAGTTCGACGCGGAAGCCGCGAATCTTCACCTGGTCGTCGCCGCGGCCGACGAACACCAGTGTGCCGCCGTCGGTCCAGCGCACCACGTCACCGGTGCGGTACATACGCTCGCCCGGCGTCGCCGCGTAGGGGTTGGCCACGAACCGCGCCGCGGTCAGGCCGTTGCGATCGACGTAGCCGCGGGCCAGGCCCGCGCCCGCGACGTAGAGCTCGCCCGCCACCCCGATCGGCACCGGGCGCATGCGCGCGTCGAGCACCGCCAGCGCCGCACCGCGAATGGCGCGGCCCAGCAGCACCGGCTGATCCGGAACGAGGGCGTCGGAGATGACCGGGGCCACGGTGGCTTCGGACGGGCCGTAGGCGTTGAACATCGCGCGCCCGGCGGCCCAGCGGGCCACCAGGTCCGCGCCGACCGCCTCGCCGCCCACGACGAGGCAGCCCAGCGCGGGCAGCGGCCAGCGCGCGGTGTCGATGTCGGCCAGCGCGGCCGGGGTGATGAAGGCGTGCGTGACGCCTTCGGTCTCGAGCAGCCCGGCCAGTTCGTCCCCGCCGAAGATCTCGGCCGAGGCGACCACCATGGTCGCGCCCGCGCCCCAGGCCAGCAGCAGTTCCAGCACCGAGGCGTCGAAGCTCGGTGAAGCGAAATGCAGGGTGCGGCTGTCGGATCGCACGTCGTAGCGTTCGCGCTGTTCGGCCGCGAAGGCCGCCAGACCACGATGGGGCACCGCGACGCCCTTGGGGACGCCGGTGGAGCCCGAGGTGTAGATGACGTAGGCGATGTCGTCGATCGAGAGCGGGCGGACCCGGTCCGAATCGGTGACGGCCGTGGACAATTCGCCCGAGTCCTCCACCGGCAGCCAGCGCAGGTCGAGGTCGGCGGGCAGCCGGGTGCTGTCCGCGGCGGTGGTCAGGCCCAGGCGGGCGCCGGAGTCGGTGAGCATGTGCCGGATGCGGTCGGCCGGATGGCGCACGTCGACCGGCAGGTAGGCCGCGCCGGTCTTGGCCACGGCCACCGTGGCGACGACCGATTCCATCGAGCGGCCCATCCCCAGCGCCACCACGTCGCCGGGGCCGACGCCCTCCGCGATCAGGGTGCGCGCCAGCCGGTTCGACCATTCGTCGAGTGCGCCGTAGGTGAGCGCGCCGGTCGGGGTGAGCAGCGCGGTGCGGGCCGGTTCGGCCGCCGCGCGGGCGAAAAGCTCGGGCAGGGTGCGGAATTCGCCGGCGGCCGGGCCCCGGACGGGAGCCAGGGCGCGCACCTGCTCGGGATCGAGCAGCTCCAGATCACCTACGGCCGCTTCGGGTTCGGCGATCGCAGAGCCGAGCAGGCGCAGGAACCGCAGGCTCAGTTCCACCGCCGTGGTCTCGTCGAACAGGTCCGTCGCGTAGGTCAGGCACAGATCCAGCCCGGGCGCGCCCGCGTCGGCGGCGGCGGCGGGCGGTGCGGCGGTGAAGGCGAACTGCAGATCGAACTTGGCGACGGTCGGATCGACGCGGTGCACGGACAGGTCGAGTCCGGGCAGCCCGATGGACGGCGCCGGGAAGTTGTCGACCGACAGACTCACCTGGAACAGCGGGTGGTGTGCGGTCGAGCGCACCGGATTCAGCTCTTCCACCAGCCGTTCGAACGGCAGATCGGCGTGCGCGAACGCCGCGAGATCGGTGTCGCGCACGGTGGCGAGCAGTTCGCCGAACGTGGCGGCGGGCTCGACCTCGGTGCGCAGCACCAGCGTGCCGACGAAAGCGCCGATGAGCGCTTCCAATTCGGGCTCGGTGCGGCCCGCGATGGCCGTGCCGACGGCGATGTCGCCGGTGCCGGCCAGCCGGGACAGCAGCACCGCGAGCACGGCGTGCAGCACCATGAATTCGCTGACGTCGTGCCTGCGCGCGAGCGCGGTGACACCGGCGTACAGGTCGGCCTCGACCCGGGTGCGCACCGAACCGCCGCCGTGGGTGGCCACGACCGGGCGCGGGCGATCCGCGGGCAGTTCCAGGCAGTCGGGCAGGGCGGCCAGGCGCGATCGCCAGTACTTGAGTTCTTGTGCGGCAACGCTTTCCGGATCGTCCTCACTGCCGACCAGGGTCTCGTGCCAGACCGCGAAGTCCGCGTACTGCACCGGCAGCGGGGCCCACTGGGGCGCGCGCCCCGCGTGCCGCGCGGCGTAGGCGGCGCTCAGGTCGGCGGCCAGCGGCGCGAGCGACCAGCCGTCCATGGCGATGTGGTGCACGATGAGCGCGAGCGCGTACTCCTCGTTCCCGGTGCGCACCAGATCCATGCGCACCGGCAGCTCGGTGGTCAGATCGAAGCCCTGTTCGGCCGCCGCCGCGACGTGCGAGTCGACCTCCAGCGCCGAGGCCCGCAACACGGTCAGGCTCAGCGGCACCTCTTCGACCGGAACCACGACCTGATGCGGTCCCTGCTCGTCCTGCGGGTACAGGGTGCGCAGAATCTCGTGCCGGGCAAGCACATCGGTGAGCGCGGCGCGCAGCGCGGACTCGTCCAGCGCACCGCGCAGCCACAGCGCCACCGGGATGTTGTACGCGCCGGAATCGGTGTCGAGCTGGTTCAGGAACCACAGCCGCCGCTGCGCCGAGGACAGCGGCACCCGGGCCGGGCGCCGGGTCCCGGCGAGCCGGGGCCGGGTCG
>NZ_JBEXUS010000049.1:0-56563 GCF_040614455.1 Nocardia sp. NPDC005978 | reverse complement strand
CGCACCCTGTTCCAGGGTGCGGGCTCAGCGCCGCTGTGGGTTCCCGCCCGGTCCAGTACTATTCGCGGCCGGGAGGAGTTGAATTTCGTGGCTTTATTTCTGTGGATCGCCATGCTCGTGGTGGCGGTCCTGGCGTTCGCTGTCGTGTTGTGGCTGCTGATTCGCGCTTCGCGCAGGGGCAGTGCCCGGGGGATAGGGCTGGCGCTGGCGGGTCTGCTCGTCGCTGTCCTCGCCGGGGGAGCCGCCATCGCCGGCATGGTGAACACGCTCAACGTCGACGACCCGCGCCCGTACATCCAGAAGCACTACCAGCGTGCCGCGCAGTTGGACGACAAGCTGGGCGGGCAGGTCTACACCACCGCGCAGACTCCAGACCGCGTGCGCAAGGACATCGCCGCCAAGACCGACGAGACCGCGCAGTACAGCAGCGGGACATTGAGCTTCCTGCGCTATCCCGAATGGCTGGTCGTCGTCGCCCCGAACGGCGGCGGCGCCAAGATCGACGTCGACAGCTACGACAACGGCTACAAGCGCTACCGCGAACAACTCGCCGGCTCCGGCTGGCCGGCCAATGCCACCACCGGCAACGGCGGCAACAACTCGGGCAAGTAGTACAAGAGATTTCGAGGAGAAACACATGCTCGCCGATCTGGCCCACGACGGCGGTGCGGCCCTGGCCTACAGCGCCGTCGGCATCGTGCTGATGGTGCTGGGATTCGTCCTGGTCGACGTGATCACCCCGGGCAATCTGCGGCAGCAGATCTGGATCGATCGCAATCCGAACTGCGCGCTGCTGGCCGCGTCCAACGTGCTGTCCATGGGCATCATCGTGGCCATGGCGATCTGGACCTCCGAGGGCAGCATCGGCCGCGGTCTGACCGCCAGCGTGGTGTACGGCCTGATCGGCCTGTTCGTCATGGCGATCGCCTTCGTCCTGCTCGACCTGCTGACCCCGGGCAAGCTGGGCGAGCTGCTCGTCTCGGGCGAGGGTCTCAATCCCGCCGTATGGGTTTCGGCGGCAACGCATATCGCGGTCGCACTGGTCGTCGCGGCCGGCTTGTCGTAGATGGCGTTCCGGCGGCGAGCGGCGCGCCTGGGACTGCTGCTCACCGTATTCGTCTGCGCCTCCTGCGGATTGGTCTACGAACTCGCGCTGGTGACCCTGGGCAGCTTCCTCATCGGCGACACCGCCGTGCAGGCGTCCATCGTGCTCAGCGTGATGATCTTCGCGATGGGGATCGGGGCGCTGGCGGCCAAGCCGCTACAGCGCTGGGCCGCACCGGCTTTCGCCGCCATCGAGCTGCTGCTCGCGCTGATCGGCGGCTTCTCGGTGCTCATGCTGTACGCGGCCTTCGCCTGGCTGAAGATCTACACCGGCGCGCTCATCGGCGTCGCCCTGATTCTGGGAATGCTGGTGGGCGCGGAGATTCCGCTGCTCATGGTGCTGTTGCAGCGCATCCGCCGGCAGGCGGCGGGCTCGGCGGTCGCCGATCTGTTCGCCGCCGACTACATCGGCGCGCTGCTGGGCGGATTGGCGTTCCCGTTCTTCCTGCTGCCGGTCTTCGGCCAATTGCGCGGCGCCCTGGTGGTCGGCGCGGTCAACGCGCTCGCCGGAATCATCCTGGTGTTCACCGTCTTTCCCCGGGACCTGCGCCCACTGGTCCGCGCCGGACTCGGCGCGGCCACCCTGCTGGTGTCGCTGGCGCTGGGCGCGAGCTACCTCTACGCCGATCGCTTCGAGGCCACCGCCGAACAGGCGCTGTTCGCGAGTCCGATCGTGCGCAGCGTGCAGACGCCCTATCAGCGCATAGTCGTCACCGAGGCGGCCTCGCCGTTCCGCACCCGCGATACGCGCCTGTTCCTGAACGGCGATCTGCAATTCGCCTCGGTGGACGAGTACCGCTACCACGAGGCGCTGGTGCATCCCGCGCTGGCGCAGGCCCGCCGCAACGTGCTGGTGCTCGGCGGCGGGGACGGCCTGGCCCTGCGTGAGATCCTCACCTATCCGGACGTGGAATCGGTGACCCTGGTCGAATTGGACTCCGCCATGGTCGATTTGGCGCGTTCGTTCGAGACCCTCGCCGACCTCAACCGGCACGCCTTCGACGACCCGCGCGTCACGGTGGTGAACGACGACGCCTTCGGCTGGTTGCGCGAGTGCGAGTGCCGCTTCGACGCGGTGATCGTGGACTTCCCCGATCCCGATCAGACTTCGGTCGCCAAGCTGTACTCGCGCGAGTTCTACGGCCTGCTCGCGCGCACGCTGACGCCCGGCGGAACGGCGGTGGTGCAGTCGGGTTCGCCGTTCTACGCCCCGCATTCGTTCTGGTGCATCGAGTCCACGATCCGCGCGGCCGGGCTGTCGACCCTGCCGTACCACGTGAACGTGCCCAGCTTCGGGGACTGGGGCTTCGTGCTGGCGACGGGGGAACCGGCGCGGCTCGAGCTCGCACCGCACGCCCGTACGCGATCGCTGGACGCGGCGACGCTGGCGGCCGCGTCGGTGTTCCCGCCGGATCGCCGGGCGTCGGGGGAGGAGATCTCCACCCTGCTGCATCCGGTCATCCTCGATTACAACCGGAAGGAATGGTCAACGCGCTGAGGCGATCCCGGGCGACTCGGTCCGGCGCAGCGCGGGATCGAGTCCGTCGAGCATGCGGTCCAACTGGACCTCGAACGCGGTCATCCGGATCTGCTGCACGTCCAGGGTCGGCTGCTCGGCTTCGGCGGTGAACGCCGCGTAGCGCTTGTGCAGCACGGGGTATGCGGCGGTGGCGGCGGTGGCCGCGGGGGAGATCCGGCGGAACCATTCCTCCTCGGTGAGCCCGCTGCGCCGAATGGTCTGCTGCGACGCGGCGTCGGTGATGGCCAGTCCCAGGCAGTAGGCCCACAGCACGGTCAGCGTGATGTCTGCCTCGTCATCGGGAAAACCGGATTGCTCGAGCAGCGTCAGGGTGTCGTTGTTGAGTCGCAGCATGCTCGGCGCGAGGTAGAGCAGACCGACCTCGCCGACCACGGTCGCCAGCCACGGGTGCCGCATGAACGTGGCGTGCAGCCCCTTGGCCAGGGCCATCAGGCCGGCGCGCCACGGTCCGGGGGTGGGTGAGGGAACCTCGTCGAAGGCGGCGTCGGTGACCAGCTCCATGATCTCTTCCTTGTTCGTGACATGGGTGTAGAGCGAGGTGGCTCCGGCGCCCAGCTTGGTCCCGAGCTTGCGCATGCTCAGCGCCTCGACGCCTTCGGTGTCCAGCAGTTCCAGGGCGGCGGCGACGATCTGTTCGCGGCTCAGCGCCGGCTGATCGCGGCGGCGACCCCGCGGCTCTTCCCGGGTCCACACCGACTGAAAGGGCTGGTCCTGCTCGGCCACGGCTGTCTCCTTCTTCGACTGCGGCCAGCATAACGACTGCTAGAACGCTGTTCGCGCCGCCGAACACTGTGCTGTATTGCGAACAGTGTACGGAGACCGTACAGTGTGCGCTAACCCCGAACAGTGTTCGGTGACAGGCTTCGTAAGGGGATCGAATTGACTGCCAACCATCCGACCGCGGCTCCGGAAGAGCCTGCGGCCCAGCGCGATCCGAAGCGCTGGCTCATCCTGATCGTGCTCTGCCTGAGCTCGCTGGTGCTGGTGATCGACAACATGGTCCTCACCGTCGCCATTCCGCAGATCTCCACCGATCTCGGCGCGGGCGCCCAGGACATCCAGTGGATCATCGACTCGTACATCCTGGTCTTCGCGGGCCTGCTGCTGACCTCGGGCAGCCTGTCCGACCGGTTCGGCCGGCGGCTGGTCATGGTGCTTGGCCTGGTGCTCTTCGGCGCGGCCTCGCTGCTCGCGGCCTACGCGAGCTCGCCCGAACTGCTGATCGCCGGCCGTGTCGTGATGGGCATCGGCGGCGCGCTCATCATGCCGAGCACCCTGTCCATCCTCATCACCGTGTTCGACGAGCGGGAACGTCCCCGGGCCATCGCGGCCTGGAGCGCGGTCGCGATGATCGGCATGGTGGGCGGTCCGGTCATGGGCGGTGTACTGCTGCAGCACTTCTGGTGGGGTTCGGTCTTCCTGCTGAACGTCCCGATCGCCGTCGTCGCCATCGTGGCCGCGCTCGCGCTGATGCCGGAGTCCAAGGGGCCCTGGACGAAGCCGGACCTGTCCGGCATGACGCTCTCGATCATCGGCACGACCGCGCTGGTGTGGACCATCATCGAACTGCCGCACCGCGGGATCGGCGGCGTCTGGCCCGGAATCCTGGTGGCCGCAGCCGGTTCGGCCGCATTCGTGGTGCGCGAGCTGAAGGCCGAGCACCCGATGGTGCCGCTGCACCTGTTCCGCAATCGCGTGTTCACCGGTTCCAGCTTCTCCCTGGTGCTGGTGACCTTCGCCAATGCCGGTCTGCTGCTGGTGCTCACCCAGTACCTGCAGTTCGTGCTCGGCTACTCGCCCATGAAGACCGCCCTGGCCCTGACCCCGATGGCGTTGAGCGCCTTGGTCTTCAACGGCGTCGGCGCGGGCCTGGTGCCCAAGCTCGGGGTCCGGGTCGTCACGATCGCGGGCCTGCTGGTGCTGGCCGCCGGTACGGGCCTGCTGTGCACGCTCACCGCCGAGTCGGGGTTCTGGCTGCCCGCGGTGGCGATGACCCTGGTGGGCGCCGGCGCCGGCCTGGCCATGCCCGCCGCGATCGGCGCGCTCATGGGCGCGGTGCCACCCGAACAGGCCGGCGTCGGCTCCGCACTGAACGACACCATTCAGCAGACCGGCGGTGCGCTGGGCGTGGCGATGCTGGGCGCGGTGCTGGCGCACACCTATACCGCCTCCATGCCGGACTCCGCCCCCACGGCGGCCCGCGAGAGCGTCGCCCCGGCCATCGCGAGCGGGGACGGCGCGCTGGTCGAGGCGGCCCGCGAGTCGTTCACCACGGCCATGTCCGCCACCTTCGGCGCGGGCGCGGTCTGTGTGCTGGTCGCCGCCGCGCTCGCGTTCGTTCTCATGCGTGGCGCGAAAGGCGCTGCCCCCGAGCAGCTTCCGTCGGACGAGGCCGGCGCGGCCGAACTCGAACCGGCCCGCTGAGCGGCGGCCCCGCAAACGAACTCCGCCCCCGGCCTCAGGTGCCGGGGGCGGAGTTCGTGGCGCCGCGGTCAAGCGTTGCGATTGGAACTGGGTAGTGCCGCGCCGACCAGGGCGATGATCAGTCCGAGCGTGCCTATGGCCAGCCCGGTCACGGGCTGGGCATCATCCGCCCAGGTCAAAACAACGAAATTCAAATCGAGTACCTGGAGTAACACCGAGCCGAAACCCAGGACTATGAGCCATAAACCAATGCGAATCATTCGTGTCCCCCGTGGTTTACCTTCTGTTGCCGCGCAAGAGCGTATAGAGGGTTGCGCGTACTCGCGCGTAACAGGTGACGGATCACGAAAACTTGGCCACCGGAGTCGGTTTCGAGCACACCGGGGCCCGGGGAGAGCTCGCCGCGGTGCGAGCGGGACGAGCGGGAGTAGCGGTGGCGGCCGTCGCGGCCGCGCGTCAGCGTATGAGACCGAACCAGTAGATCACGCAGGCGAGTACGAAGACGACCACGCTTTCCATCGTCTACTCCAATCTCCTTGGCGCACTTACCTCCATGATGCTCCGTCGGGGGCGAAATCGACCAGGATTGGCAGAACAAGATCGCCGATCGTTAGCTCGCCAAGACAAAGAACCCGCCGGACCTGACACCCCTCGTGGTCAGGTCCGGCGGGTTCTTCGCGGCCTGCCGCCCCCTTCGCGGCAGGACATCTTCCTCGTGACCGGGCGGCTGTTCGCCGAACCCGGCCCGTCACCCCTCGTGGACGGGCCGGGTGCGGCGTGTCCCACCCCGGCGGTGGTTCCTACTTGCAGACCGAGAGCGTGGCCAGCAGCGTGCGGCCGTCCTTGATCGCGTAGCTGGTCGCCTCCACGTTCAGCTCGGCCAGCGGGTTCTCCTGGTCGGCGGAGAGCCATTCGATCTGCTGGTAGACGTGGTACTGGTTCGGGTCGTTACGCAGGACCTTGACCTTCGCGTCGTCCAGTTTCGCGGCGTCGGTGGCGGTGGCCTTGCCCGTCGAGTACTCGGTCACGGCGGCGACGGTGCCCTGGGCCTCGTCGATGACCACGGTGCGGTACCGGATGGTCTGGTGCTCGCCGGGCAGGTAGCCGGGCTGGGCGTAGACCTTCGGCGCGTCCATGGTGATCTCGATGTCGTTGTTCTTGTGCTTGCAGGTCGCCGCGGCGACCACCGTCTGACCCGGGGCGCCGAAGTCGGCGGCGGCGGCCGCGCCGGTCGTGCCGAGCGCGAGTGCGGCGGTCGCGGCGGTGAGGGCGATTCCGGCGGTGAGTTTCGCGATCATCGTCGTGTCTTCCTTCGGTTCCGGGTTTTTTTCCGGTGGGTTCCGGTGTTGACGACAACGATGTCGGTCGGTGCTTGGCACGGCCTTAACAAGATCTTGCGGTGCTCGACGGGAGATACCGGCCGCCGTGCCGGGACGCCAGGGCCGCGCCGTGATCATCTGGCGCGGAACAGGTTTCGGCCCGGGCGGGCAACCCGCCCGGGCCGGAGCCGGGATGTGCGGTGCGCCGGCGGTCAGGTCCGGATCTCGCGGCCCAATTTCAGCGTGTAGGCGAACGCGGCCAGCGCGGTGAGCGCCAGCAGCCAGTAGCCCAGGGTGTAGTCCGAGCGCGAGCTGTACACCAGGCCCATGACCAGGGGTGGGAAGTAGCCGCCGAGGCCGCCCGCCGCGCCGACCACGCCGGTGACCGAACCGACCTTGGCCGGATCGACCAGTTTGGCGATGAGCGCGAAGACGCCGCCGGTGCCCAGGCCGAGGAAGAACGCCATCAGGATCAGGCTCGCTCCGGCCGGAATCTCCGGCGCCGGTTCGAATCCCAGCACCACGGCCATGATCGCGGTGCCCGCGAACGACACCGCCAGTACCCGGTCCGGCCCGACGCGATCGGACAGCGTGCCGCCGATCGGGCGGGCCAGCACGCCCGCGATCGAGAAGCCCGCGGTGCGCAGCCCCGCGTCGGACTGCGCGAAGTCGTACACGTTGCGCAGCACGGTCGGCAGGTAGGTGGAGAAGGCGACGAAGCCGCCGAAGGCCACCGCGTACAGGAACGATCCCTGCCAGGTTGCCTTGAGCCCCAGCGCATGCCGGATGCGCGGCAGGGCCGGCTCGGTGGCCGGGGACCAGTCGGGGGAGTTGCGGCTGAACACCAGCATGACCACGCCCATGACGGCCAGCGCGACGGCCATCAGGATGTGCGTCTGCGCCCGTCCGAGGTGGTCGACCAGGCGCGGGGTGAGCAGCGCCGACAGCGCGGTGCCGCCCATGCCGGCGCCGAACACGCCGGTGGCGAAGCCGCGCCGGGCCGGTTCGTACCAGGCGCTGACGAAGGGCACGCCGATCGCGAACGAGGTGCCCGCGATACCCAGGAAGAACCCCCAGAAGATCAGTGCGCCATAGGAATTCGACCACCCGACGAGCAATGTCGGAATGATCGAGATGAAGCAGACGACGGCGAACATGAGGCGTCCGCCGAACTTGTCGGCCAACACGCCGACGGGAATGCGACCCAGCG
The DNA here is from genome assembly GCF_040614455.1 of Nocardia sp. NPDC005978. Taxonomy (NCBI): domain Bacteria; kingdom Bacillati; phylum Actinomycetota; class Actinomycetes; order Mycobacteriales; family Nocardiaceae; genus Nocardia; species Nocardia sp. NPDC005978. Next base: position 48,966 of record NZ_JBEXUS010000049.1, on the reverse strand, counting down.
AGCCGACCAGGACCGGCGTGGCCACCAGCATCGACGTCTGCCCGGGCGAAAGTCCGAGATCGTCTGTGTAACTACTGGATAGCGGTCCAATGAGGTTCCACGCCCAGAAGGTCAGGGCGAAGGCCAGCGTAGCGAGCGTGAGGTTTCTCGCATTCATCCCATTTGTCTAGCAGAAACGCCGGTAAAAGTGACTAAATTCGGCCAGCTCGGCGAGCCTTTCGTGTGTCGCGCGGCCTCCGTTCACTATGTCTGCTGTTGAGTTGCGGAATTCCAGGAGGTGCGTTGTGAGGTTGTGGCGATCGCGCTGGTACCGGGCTGCGATACTGCCCGGGCTGGCGGGTGCGGTGGTGCTGGGCGGGCCGGTGGCCCGGGCCGACGCACGCACCGACTATCCGCTCATCATCGACGTGAGCACCCCCGCCGATCGACAGTGCGACGGCCCGCTGCGCGGCACCACGGCGGTGTTCTATCCGCCGGGCGTGCCCGCCGGGGCCGATGTCGAATGGCGCATCCTGGCCGGTGAGCAACCCATCCGCAGCGGCATCACCCCGGCCAGCAGCGAGGTGGTGACCGTCGGGTTCGATATCCGCCCCGAGGAGCTACCCGCCGACGGCCTGCTCCGGATCGATGCCCGCGCCCGGATCCCCGGCGGGCAGGTCGGCGGCTACGGCAAGCCGTGGAACTTCCGGGTGAGCCGCGAATGCAGCCCGCTGCACGTGGTGTCGATCGGCGACGCGGTCACCTGGGGGCAGGGCCTGGGCGGGGACCGCAAGTTCGCGCACCTGACCGCCGAGACCCTGGGCAGCAGAACCGGGCGCGGGGCGCAGGTCCACGACTACTCGGTCCCGGGCGCGGTGCTGGACGCTCCCGGACTACCCGCGGGCAATGACGACAGCGCCTGCCCGCCCGCCGGCGCCGACCTCATGCCGGACGTGTTCTGCCAGCTGAACCAGGCCGCCGCCGACGCGAGAGCGCACGACTACACCGTCGATCTCGTGCTGCTGACCGGCTGCATCAACGATCTGGACCCGCTCTTCGGCATTCCGGTCGGCGTCACCCCCGGCACCCAGGATCTGGACGCGGCCGTGCGCCGCGAATGCGGGGGCGAAGGCGCCGAACCCGAGAACCCGGCCGCACACGTGCCCTACTTCAGTGGCGCCAAGGACGGCTACGGCGGACGCGGCATGGCCGCCGCCATCACCGCCGCGCATCAGCTGCCCGGCAGCCCGAAGGTCATGGTGGGCAACTACTTTCACGGACACGACACCGAGGACGCCCCGGACGGGCTGCGGCAGCGCTGGTCCGAGTTCGTGCGTTCGTCGGCGGAGGTCTTCCGCCGGGCCGCGGCGCGGGCCAACGCGGAGGCGGGCCGGACGTTCGCGGTCGCCGCGGACGGGCTGTCCACCGCGGACACCGATCTGCGCGGCGGCGCGCCGTGGATGAATCCGCTCGGCGACGAGGCCGTATCACTGCGCCTGCTGGCCTGCCCGCAATGGAGCGAACTTCCGCCGCAGTGCCGCACCGACGCGGGGAAACGGCGTGATGTGCGCGGCGCGCAACAGTACGCCGACGCCTTCCTCATGAATCCGCGCGTGCGCGACTGGTTCGGCGGCGGCGGGCCCGGCGGCGAAGGCTTCCTGGCCTCGCGGGAATCCGGCCCGGCCGGGGTCACCGTGGATTTCGACGCCGCACTCGCGGGCGGCGCGATACGTCAGTACGAATGGCATTTCGGCGACGGCGATCGGGTGGTCACCACCGCGCCGGTGGTCGCGCACGTCTATCGCGGGCACGGGCCGCATCTGCCGCGGCTGGTGGTCACCGATATGACCGGGCATCGCAGCCTCTACGAACTGCCCCGTCCGATAGTCATCGGCTGAGGGGCGGGTGTGACGAGGTAGCCGCGTGATGTCGTTCGAAATCCTCTGGCACGGAACGAGAGACAGCCCCGGGCTCGCGAATTCTGCGGGTCCGGGGCACCTGTTTGCAGACCCTCTTTCAGTCCCGATGCAGCAGTGCGGCCAGCTCGGCGACGGACTCGTCGCGGACCGAGTAGCCCGGGAAGTAGCAGCACACGCGCGCGATGTGGTCGCCGTAGCGTGCGCGGATCTGCCCGGCGCATTCGGCCGGGGTGCCGGAAATGGTGAGAGCGTCGACCATCTCGTCGTCGATCAAGCCCGACATCTCTTGCCAGCGGCCCTGTTTGGAGAGCGCGTTCAGTTCGGGCTGCAACTTCGCCCAGCCCTGTACCTCGAGCACCGGCCGATAGGCGGGGGTGGAACCGTAGAACGCCAGCAGGTTTCGCACGGCGCGGCGCGCGGTGTCGATCTCGGCCGCGGAATCACCCATGGCGCAGATGGCTTCGGCGATGATCTGGAAGGGCCGCTCCGAGCCCGCCCGGCCGCGCGCCACCGCGGGCAGGGTGCGCTCGTGGAAGTGCCGCTCGGTGTTGAACGGCATGACCAGCAGCCCGTCGGCAACCTGCGCGGTCATCTCGGTCATGCGCGGCCCGAGCGCGCCGACCAGCACCGGCGGCGGTCCGTACTCGTTGGGACCCGGGTCGAACTGCGGCGGCATGAGGGTGTGCCGCCAGAACCTGCCCTCGTGGCGCAGGCGCTCGCCGCTCTGCCAAGCGTGCAGGATCGCCTGCACGGCCGCGACCGTATCGCGCATGCGCTCCACCGGTTCGGACCACACGCTGCCGTAGCGCCGTTCGATGTGGGTGCGGATCTGACTGCCGAGCCCGAGCCGGAAGCGGCCCCGCGACAGCGTGTGCAGATCCCACGCGGCGTGCGCCAGGTGCACCGGGCTGCGCGGGAACGCCATGGCCACATTCGTCATGACGTCCAGGCCGGGCACGGCGGCCGCGGCCAGGGTCAGCGGCGCGAAGACGTCGTGCGCGCCCTCGAAGGTGAAGACGCCGTCCACCCCGAGCTCGCGCAATCGGGCCGCGCGCGTGGCGGATTCGGCCAGTGGGGCGTTGAGCCACACGTCGATGGGCAGGGCAGCCATCGTTCCTCCGGGGGAAAGGCCGCGCCCCCGCGCCCGGAATGGGCGCGAGGGCGCGGCGGAGCGATGTCGTGGTGGCAAGGGAAGAAACGGCACCACGGCACCGCGGTTTCAGCGCCGCGGGCCGGCGCCCGTTTCTACACCTCGATGAACTCGGCGCACTTCTCGCCGATCATGTAGCTCGGAGCGTTGGTGTTGCCGCCGGTGATGCTCGGCATGATCGAGGCGTCGGCGACCCGCAGGCCCTCGATGCCGATGACCTTGAGCGTCGGATCGACCACGGCGCGCTCGTCCACGCCCATGCGGCAGGTGCCGACCGGGTGGTAGATCGAGTGCACGCGGTTGGGCAGTTCGGCGCGCAGGGCGGTCTCGTCCTGCAGGGCGGGTCCGGGGGCGAGCTCCTCGGTCCAGTCCTTGGCGATGGACTCGTGCGCCATGATCTCGCGGATGATCCGGATGCCCTCGACGAGGAATTCGGTGTCGCGCGGATCGCTCAGGTAGCCCGGGTCGATGTACGGCGCGGCGAACGGGTCGTTCGACAGCAGCTTCATCTCGCCGCGGCTCTTGGGGTAGATCAGGCTCGGGAAGATGGTGAAGCCGGGACGGCGGTCCACCAGGTGCAGCTTGTCCTCGTCCTGGTTCGGGATCGGGTAGCTCCACGGCAGGGTGTGGATCTGCATGTCCGGGTAGTCGCCCTCGGCGAACTTGGTCTTGATGAACCCGCACGCCTCGAAGACGGTCCGGCCCATCCAGGAGCTGCCCGGACGGCGCAGTTCCTGCAGGATGCCGCTGGCGAAGTGGGTCGGAATGCCGCGGTGGATGGCCTTTTTCGAGATGTAGGTCATCGGCACGAACAGGTGATCGTGCAGGTTCTGGCCCACGGGCAGGTCCGCGACGACCTCGATGCCGTGCTCGCGCAGATGCGCGGCCGGGCCGATGCCCGAGAGCATGAGGATCTGCGGGGAGCCGATGACGCCGGCCGAGACGATGACTTCCTTGTTCGCCTTGACGATGCTGCGGCTGCCGTTCTTGGCCGCGATCTCGACGCCGGTGGCGCGGCCGTTCTCGATGACCACGCGGGTGACGTGGACGCCGGTGCGCACGATCAGGCCCGAGTCCGGGCGATCGGTGATGAAGCCGCGCGAGGAGCTGTAGCGCAGGCCGTTCTTGACGGACTGCTGGAAGATCGAGATGCCTTCCTGCGACTCGCCGTTGTAGTCCTCGATGATCGGCGCGCCGGTGGTCTCGGACGCGGCGACCATGAAGGCCTGGGCGATCGGGGTCAGCTCCTGCTGGCGGGTGACCTCGATGGGGCCGCCCGCGCCGCGCACGTCGCTCGCGCCGTCCTGCCAGTTCTCCAGGCGCTTGTAGGCCGGCAGGACGTCCTCGTAGCTCCAGCCCGTATTGCCTTCCGCGGCCCAGGAATCAAAGTTCGCCTTGTTGCCGCGCACGTAGAGCATGCCGTTGACGGAACTGGATCCGCCGAGCACCTTGCCGCGCGTCATGGGGATCTTGCGATCGTTGGCGTGCTTCTGCGGGGTGGAGAACTGCTTCCAGGTCACGCGCTTCTTCAGCTGCGGGACGGTGTGCACCATGCTGATCGCGCCGGGCATGGTGACCAGGCGGGTGTTGTCCTTGCCACCGGCCTCGAGCAGGATCACGCTGGCGCCACGCTCGGCGAGACGTCCGGCCACCACGGCGCCGGCGCTGCCCGCGCCTATGACCACGTAGTCGGCTTCGGTTGCGGCGTCCGCGCTGCGTGGAGAAGCGGTCATTGTTCGTTACCTCATCTTCGAGAGTGCCTGCGGTCACTGTAGAACAAGTTCTAGTCTGTGCCCAGACTGGACATGATGTCCAGCCACAAGATCGACCTCAGGGCACGAAATATCCCAGTACGTGCGTCCGGTAACAGGTTCTAGGAGTGCTGGGAGATAACTGGCTGGTGGGGGTGGGTGCGACGGCAGATCGCCCCGTCGAAAGCGTGTCCCACGTCACGATGCGCGTGGTTCAATCACTGTGAAACACGTTACAATTTCGTGCGCATTGCGGCAAGATGCCCGAGGAGGAACAGTGTCTGTTCCATCGCTACCGGCCGGCTTCGATTTCACCGATCCCGCACTCTGGGCCGATCACAGCCCCGTCGAGGAGTTCGCGGCCCTGCGGCGCACCGCGCCGGTCTGGTGGAACGCCCAGACCCCCGAACAGGCGGCCCCCTTCGACGATTCCGGTTACTGGGCGATCACCAGGCACGAGGACGTGAAGGAGATATCGCGCCGGCCGGACATCTGGTCCTCGCACGAAAAGGGCGCGATCATTCGAATGCCCGCGGATTCGCTACCCGAACAGCTGCAGCTGTCGCGGAATGCGTTGCTGGTCAATATGGATCCGCCCAAGCACACCAAGATTCGGCGAATCATCTCGCAGGGTTTCACCCCGCGCGCGGTCGAGGGATTGCGCCGCGCGCTCACCGAACGCGCCGCGGCCATCGTGGCCGAGGCGAAATCGGCCGGCGGCGGTGATTTCGTGGAGCAGGTCGCCTCGGAACTGCCGTTGCAGGCCATCGCCGAATTGCTCGGGGTGCCGCAGCACGATCGGCACAAGCTCTTCGCCTGGTCGAATCAGCTGCTGAACTACGACGATCCGGAGTTCGCCGGGGCGAACATGACCGCCAACGCCGAACTGCTCGGCTATGCCTACAACCTGGCCGAACAGCGCCGGGCCCGGCCCATGGACGATATCGTCACCCAGCTCGTCACCGCCGACATCGACGGCGAGGCGCTGGGTTCGGACGAATTCGGATTCTTCGTCATTCTGCTGTCGGTGGCGGGCAACGAAACCACCCGCAACGCGATCACGCACGGCATGAAGGCCTTCGTCGACCATCCCGAGCAGTGGGCGCTCTATCGCGAACGCCGACCGCGCACCGCGCCGGACGAGATCGTGCGCTGGGCGACCCCGGTCACCTCGTTCCAGCGCACCGCGCTGTGCGACACCGAACTGGGCGGGCAGCGCATTCGCGCCGGGGACCGGGCCGGATTGTTCTACAGCTCCGCCAATTTCGACGAGGCGGTGTTCGCCGACCCGTTCACCTTCGATGTGCTGCGTGATCCCAATCCGCATGTCGGATTCGGCGGCACCGGCGCGCATTTCTGCGTCGGCGCGAATCTCGCGCGGCTGGAGATCGACCTCATGTTCAATGCCATCGCCGACGTCATGCCCGAACTGCGCGAGGTCGCGCCGCCGGAACGACTGCGGGCGGGCTGGATCAACGGGATCAAGCATTGGCGGGTGCACTATGGCTGAGCGCCCGCTCGCGACGGCGGAACCGGTGTGGTCACCGAACTCGTTCTACTATTCGTTCTCGTGACCAATCTTCGCGAAATTCCATTGCGCACACTGTCCGACAAGCCCACCACGCTGGCCGAGTTGGCCGGTGACAAGGTCGTGCTGCTGGTCAACGTGGCCTCCAAGTGCGGACTGACCCCGCAGTACACCGGCCTGGTCGAACTGCAGCACGCCTACGGCGGCCGCGGTTTCACCGTCGTCGGGGTACCCAGCAATCAGTTCCTCGGCCAGGAGCCCGGCACCGCCGAGGAGATCGCCGAATTCTGCTCCACCACCTACGGCGTCGACTTCCCGCTGCTGGAGAAGACCGAGGTCAACGGTGAGGGGCGGCACCCGCTGTACACCGAGCTGACCGCCGCCGCCGATGCCGAGGGCGCCGCGGGGGACGTGCAGTGGAACTTCGAGAAGTTCCTCATCGGGCGCGACGGCGCGGTGCTGGCGCGCATTCGCCCGCGCACCGAGCCCAAGGACCCGAGCGTCGTCGCGGCCATCGAAGCGGCGCTCTGAGCCGATCGCTCCGAGTCGATCGCTTCGAGTCGACTTCGCCCGCCGGACGGCGCGCTCGTAACGCGCTGTCCGGCGGAAACTCTCGCACGCCCGGCGCGAACGCGCGGACCTCGCGTCCGGCCGGGACTCAGCCGGCCAGGATGCGCGCGCCGGCCTGTTCGAGCCGCTCCGCGATCTCCGCGTACGAGGCGTAGCCCATGCCCGCGCGCACCAGCGCGCCCGCGTAGAGCAGTTCCAGCGTCTCCACGATCTCCATGTCCGGCGCGCCGCCGAGGGCGTCGATGAGCCGGCGGCGGATCTCGTTGCCGATGCGCAGGCGCAGGTGCGCCACGTCCGGGTCGGTGCCCAGCAGCGCACTGGTGACCGCGCCCGCCAGCGCCGGTTCGTCGGCGACGAGCATGGCGATCTGCCGCAGCACCGCCAGGGTGCGCGCGGTGCTGTCCTCCTCGGTTCCGTCCGGGGCCGGGGTCGCGGCCAGGCGTCGCCAGAACATCTCGGCGACCAGGTGTTCCTTGGAGGAGAAGTAGGTGTAGGCGGTGGCCGTGCCGACCCCGGCGGCCGCGGCCACCATGCGCACGGTGAGCCCGGCGAAACCCTCGCGGGCGAGCACGTCCATGGCGGCCCGGGTGAGGCGGTCGACGGTATCGGCCTGTTTCTCGGTGAGCCGGCGCCGGGTCGCCTCCATGCTGACAGGTTCCATGTTCACGGCCTCCATGTTCGCCGACTACCGGGCGGAAGGGTAATCAGACACGTGTCCGGATGCTATTATCGGGCAGCTCGCCGGGCAACCCGCTGATGTGTGTTGCGCATCGATCCGGTTGTCCCAGAAAGGTTTTCGAATGACGCAGGCCGAAACATCCGCCGCGACCGGCGAATTGCTCACCTTCGCGGACGAGGCGCGCGGATTCATGCCGCCGCACGAGGGCCGGGCGCTCTACGAAGCCGCCCGCGCCTACGCGGGGGACGGGGTGATCCTGGAGATCGGCACGTACTGCGGCAAATCCGCCGTCTATCTGGGCGCGGCCGCTCGCGAGACCGGGGCCGTCGTGTACACCGTCGATCACCACGGTGGTTCGGAGGAGCATCAGCCGGGCTGGGAGTACCACGACACCACCCTCGTCGATCCCGAGACCGGGGTCTTCGACACGGTGACGGAGTTCCGCCGCACCATCGTCCGCGCCGGGCTGACCGACACGGTCGTCGGCGTGATCGGCTCCTCGGCGACGGTCGCCCGGACCTGGCGCACCCCGCTGCGCCTGCTGTTCATCGACGGCGGGCACACCGAGGAAGCGGCCCAGCGCGACTACGACAACTGGGCGCACTGGGTGGCGGGCGGCGGGCTGCTGGCCATTCACGACGTGTTCCCCGACCCCGCCGACGGCGGGCAGGCGCCGTACAACATCTATCGCCGGGCCATGGACAGCGGGAAGTTCCGCGAGCTGTCGGTCACCGGTTCGCTGCGCATCCTGCAGCGCACCGCCGCCTGCAACTGATCGCGGTGCGCCCGCGGGTGTGAGGTTGCTGCCGGCAGCCGGGCCGATCGGCTTCGCCGCCGCGGAATCACATGCGCACGCGGCGTTTTCGCTCGGGGTGCGGGCGCATGGCGTCGAGGTGGGCCAGGGTCGGGGGCGGGAACAGCTGGCGGGGGAAGCTCTGCGACAGGGTGCTGTCGATGCGCACGACGCTGTCGAGCACGGCCACGTTGCCGAGCCAGTCGTAGCGGAAGCGGGTGCGGCTGGGGCCGATGTGGATGTCGAAGGCGTCGGGACCGAAGCGGGTGGCCATGCTCGTTCCCGGGGGCATGTCGCGTTCGAGATCCGCCGTCACGCGGCGAATCGTGTAGCGGGAGCGCAGCATCTGCGCCGGAACGAGCACCGCGATGACGCCGAGCGCGATGGCGACCGCGGTCCAGCCGCGCAGGAACCACAGCAGCGGCAGATACGGCGCGGCCACGATGAGCAGCAGACCGCGCAGGCCGAGGGAGTTCTCCTTCTCGAGGGTCTCCGCGATGCGCCGCGCGGTGCCGGGCCGGACCGTGAAGGTGGCGGTGGGACCGTCGAGCGGGGGGATGGGCGGCAGCGGCGGGCGGGGCAGGGTGGCCTGGTCGGGGGCGCCGGCGGACACCATCTCGAGCAGGTCGATCACCTCCTGCGGGAACAACTCTCGCGGATAGGCGTGCAGCAGATCGTCCCGGGTGAACAGCACCGTGCGATCGTCGACGCGCAACCGTGAGATGCCCGCGTACCGCACTCGCCGATGATGACCGTCGCCGATCTGCACGTCGAACGATTCGGGTCCGAAACGGGTGGCCATGACGGTGCCGGGCCCGGCCAGGGTCCGCCAGAACGCCTCGGACTCGGCGCGCCGCCGCTTGCGGCCCGGGAGCCGCCACCACAGCAGCACGCACAGCGCCAGCCCGATTCCCGCGCCGATCCAGCCCCACAGCGTGGCCAGGAAAAGGCAGGCCACCGTGAGGATTCCGGCCCCGGTGGACCAGCGGGCCAGCCGCCTGGAGGGGTACCCGGCCCCCGCCGCCGCCAGCATCTCGGGCGTGCTCGCGCGGGCGACGTACACCGCGTCCGGATCGACCAGGAAGGGCATCGGCGCCAGCGGCCCGAACTGTTCCGGGTGCACCGCTCCGGCAGCCGATCCCGGGCCACCCGGCCCGTCGTGAAGCGCCGAGGATCTCGAATGCTGCTCGGGCCCCGAGTGTTCCGGCCCGCCGATCACACCACCCACCGCGCGAGCATAACCGCCACCCCCACCCGCACAGGGCGGGTTTCGCCCCTTGCCGTGCGCGCCCGCACCCACCTCGGCCCGCCGATTGCTCCCGATTCACCAGCCAGCTGCGGTGGCGGCGCACGCGCCGCCCACCCCGCCCCGTCAACCCCTCTGACCACCCGGCGGCCGACACCCGCCGCCGCGGGGGACTTTCGCCGGGCGGTGCCGGAGCGATCCGGCCGGGGCGTCGCGCGGCTCGGCGGGGCAGGGGGTCAGGGGCGGGGGACGGTGGCGGCGCAGTCGCAGGCGCGGGTCGTTCGGGTCGGTGGGGGGAGCAGGTCGCGGAAGATGTTGTTGGCGGGGGTGGTTCGGGACAGGGCGTCGGCGGCCAGCAGCATCGCGGCGGCGGTCCAGGTGGTGCGTTCCTCGGGCCAGCGTTTGCCGTCGGCGAAGACCAGGCCGGTCCAGTAGGAGCCGTCGGTCTCGCGCAGGTGCTGCATGTTCGTGAACAGCGCCAGGGCGCGGCGGTGATCGCCGAGCGCGTCCAGGGCCAGCACCAGTTCGCACGTCTCCGCGCCGGTGACCCACGGCTGGTCCGAGACGCAGCGGATGCCGAGGTCGGCGACGACGAAATCGTCCCAGCGGGAGGCGATTCGGTCGTACCCGTCCGGGCCGCGGATCGCGCCGCCCAGGATCGGGTAGTACCAATCCATGGAGTAGCGGTCCTTGTCCAGGAAGGCCTCGGGATGCGCGCGCAGGGCGTGGCCCAGCCGCAGCGCGGCCACCTCCCACTCGGGTTGCGGATCGCGGGCGTGCGCGGCCAGCGCCAGCGCGCAGCGCAGACTGTGGAAGATGCTGGAGCAGCCGGTGAGCAGGGCCTCGCCGGAGGTGCCCGAAGCGCCCACGGACCAGTGGATTTCGCCGAAGTGCCCGAGTTGCGCGCGCAGCACGAAGTCGATGCCCGCGCGCACCACCGGCCACATCTCGTTCGCGAACTCCGTGTCGCCGGTGCTGGTGAGGTAGTGCAGCACCCCGGTGGCGAGATAGGCGCAGAAATTGGTGTCGCTGTCGTGGTTCTCGATCACCCCGGCGCGGAACTGCGTGGGCCAGGAGCCGTCCGCGCGCTGGGTCTTCGCCGACCACAGGTAGGCCGCGCGGGCCTGTTCCCACAGGCCCGCGGCGGTGAGCGCCATGGCGTTCTCGAGGTGATCCCAGGGGTCGGTGTGCCCGCCGGTGAACCACGGCAGCGCGCCGTCGGGTTCCTGGGTGGCGGCGATGGCCTCGGCCGTGGCCAGCGCCTGGCGGGCGCTCAGGACCCCGGGGATCTCGGGTAGGTCAGCGGGCGGCACTGCGGACCGCCGGCTTCGCGAAGTACAGCGCCACGCTCTTGCCGATGAGCGGATCGAGCAGGCGTTCGGCGGTGCGGGTGAGCGCGGGCGCGGACATCATGTCCCACACCAGCATTCGGTGGTAGGCGCTCACCAGCGCGTTCTTGTCGTTGTCCACCCCGACCGCGCATTTGAGCCACCAGTACGGCGCGTGCAGCGCGTGCGCGTGCGAGCTGTGGATGAATCGCACACCCCGCGCGGTGACCATGGCGCGCAGTTCGTCGGCCTTGTAGATGCGCACATGCCCGCCCTCGTTGGCGTGGTACCTGTCCGAGAGCGCCCAGCAGATGCGCTCGGGCAGCCAGCGCGGCACCGTGATGGCCAGGGAGCCACCGGGTTTGAGCACCCGCACCAGTTCGGCGATGGCCCGCCCGTCCTGCGGTACGTGCTCGAGGATCTCCGAGGCGATGACCACGTCGAATTCGCCCTCGCCGTAGGGCAGGTCGAGCGCGTCGCCGCGCACGGTCTCGGCCTTGGCGTAGTCCGGCGCCTCCCCGACCTCGGCCATCGCGCCGAACATGGTCTCCACCTCGGCCAGATCATCGGCGTTCTGGTCGAAGGCCACCACGTCCGCGCCCCGGCGATACGCCTCGAACGAATGCCGACCGGCCCCGCACCCCACATCGATGACGCGGGTGCCCGGGCCGACGCCCAGGCGATCGAAGTCGACGGTCAGCATGTGTGCGCCTCCTGGGGGCTGGCGGGGCGGATACCGAAGGCGGCGATGGCCGGGCGGGATCCGTGACGGGCAATGGCATGTTCGTACACGGACACCGTCTGCGCGGCAACGGCTTCCCAGCTGAAAATGGTGAGCGCCCGGTGGCGTCCGGCGCGGCCCAGCGCATGCCGTCGTTCGGGTGAGTCGAGCAATTCGCCCAGCACCCGGGTCAATTCGCCGACATTGCCGGGTTCCACCAATTCGGCGCAGTCGCCCGTCACCTCCGGCAGCGCCCCGGCCCGGCTGGCCACCAGGGGCGTGCCGCTGGCCATGGCCTCGACCGCCGGGAGCGAGAAGCCCTCGTACATCGAGGGGATGCAGGCGATCTCGGCCGAGGCCAGCAGTTCGGCGAGTTCGGTGTCGGACAGCCCGCCGGCCGCGGTCACGATATCGGCGAGACCGAGTTCGGCGATGAGCTTCTCGGTCGGACCGTTCGGCTCGAGTCTGGCGACCAGCCGCAGTTCGATCTCGTGTTCCCCGCGCAGCCGCGCGACGGCGTGCAGCAGGTGCGCGATGCCCTTGAGCGGTTTGTCGGCACTGGCCACCGCGACGACGCGGCCGGGCACGCGCGGTACGTCGCGGGGCCGGAACAGGTCGGTGTCCACCCCGAGCGGCACCGTGCGCAGCTGCTCGGGCAGCACCCCGAAGTCGGTAACGATGTCGGCGGCCGAGGACGAGGAGACGGTGATCAGTTCGGGAATCCGCCGGGCCACCCGGCGCTGCATGCCCAGGAATCCGTACCAGCGGCGCAGGAACGGTTTTCGCCGCCACGGCGCGGCCGCGAGATCAACCGCGCGGTCGCGGGTGATGGGATGGTGGATGGTGGCCACCAGCGGCAGGTGCCCGGCGATGTCGAGCAGGCCGGAGCCCAGGCACTGATTGTCGTGCACCACATCGAATTCCGCGGCGCGCTCGCGCAGCACCCGGGCCGCGCGCAGGCTGAAGGTGCGCGGTTCGGGGAAGCCCGCGGTCCACATGGTGGCGAGTTCGAGCAGATCGATCCCGTCCCGGATCTCGCCCGGCGCCGGGGTGCGGAAGGGGTCCTCGTCGCGGTACAGATCCAGGCTCGGCACCTCGGTGAGCCGGACGCGCGGGTCCAGGTGTTCCGGGTACGGCTGTCCCGAGAACACCTCGACCTCGTGCCCGAGTTCCGCCAGGCCCCGGCTCAGGTAGCGCACGTAGACCCCCTGGCCCCCACAGTGGGTCTTGCTGCGGTAGGACAGCAGGGCGATACGCACGTCACAGCCTTTCGGGGGCAGGCGAAACTTACCGGGGGAGAGTGGTATTCGAAGGCGGCGGGTCGCTCAGGCGTCGATGCCGAAGGCTTCGAGTTTGGCCGCCAGTCGATCCAGGTAGGCGAAGACCTCGGCGTCGGATTTCTCCGGCACCCCGTACAGCGCGTCGGTCACCCCGGCCGCGGCCCAGCGGGTCAGCTTCTCCGGGTCGGGCTTGCCGTCCAGTGCCACCACGCGCGGGGTTCCGGTGCGACCGGCTTCCTGCCAGTGCTTGTAGAGCAGCGCCGTGGACGCCTGCACGTCGGATTCGTACGGGGTGGTGATCCAGCCGTCGGCGGACTTCGCGATCCACTTGAAGGTCTTGTCGGTGCCGCCCGCGCCGATCAGCAGCGGGACGTGCGACTGCACCGGCTTGGGCCACGCCCAACTCGGCCCGAAGGACACGAACTCACCGGAGTAGCTCGCCTCCTCCTGGGTCCACAGCGCGCGCATGGCCTCCATGTACTCGCGCAGCGCGGTGCGCCGCTTGTTGCCGGGGATGCCGTGATCGGTGAGCTCGTCGGTGTTCCAGCCGAACCCGGCGCCGACGGTGACCCGGCCGCCGGACAGATGGTCCAGCGTCGCAATGGTTTTGGCGAGGGTGATGGGATCGCTCTCGGTGGGCAGCGCCACCGCGGTGGACAGCTCGATGCTCGAGGTCACCGCCGCAGCGGTGGCCAGGGCCACCCAGGGGTCCAGGGTGCGGGTGTACCGGTCGTCGGGCAGCTCCGCGCCGCCCGTGAGCGGATGCGCCGCTTCACGTTTCACCGGGATGTGGGTGTGCTCGGGCACGAAGAACGAGCGGAACCCGCGCTCCTCGGCCGCCTTGGCCAGCACCGCCGGCGTCATGCCGCGATCGCTGGTGAATTGGACGATGCCGTATCGCATGTAGCGCTTCCTGTCTCAGTTGTTCTTCGCGGCGGCCACGCCCGCGCGCCGGCCGTAGAAGCTGCCGTCACCCAGCGAGCAGCCCGAGGCGTACCCGCCCGCGCAGATGCCCGAGGTGACCCGGCCCGCGGCGAACAGGCCGGGGATCGCGGAGCCGTCCACGTGCAGCACGCGCGAATCCAGGTCGGTGCGCAGGCCGCCGAGGGTGAAGCCGCCGGTGTACCCGCGCAGGTCGTAGGCCCCGAGCGGGCTGCCGATGGGCTTGACCCACTCGGACTTCTTGTGCAGGAACGGATCCTGTCCGTTCGCCGCGTGATGGTTGTACAGGTCGATCGTGCTGGACAGGGTGTGCTCGGGCAGTCCCATCTCGGTCTCGAGCTCGGCGACCGTCTCGGCCACCCAGGTCGGCGCGATGCGCAGGAACGACATGGCGGACAGGGTCTCGAACGCCGCTTCCAGCGCGGTCTCGTCGATGATCAGGTAGGCCTGGTTGTCCTGGTCCTGCAGCACGGCCTGGCCCATCCGCCCGGGATAGGTGTCCTCGGTGACGAAGCGCTGGCCGCGCCCGTTCACCAGGATCCCGCGCACGATCACCTGCGGGTCCGCGATGAGGGCGACCTCGGTGGCGTCCATGTGCGCCACGTCCGCGCCCAGGGCCTGCGCGACCCGGATGCCGATGCCGTCGTGCTCCTCCACGGTGGCGGCGGGGCGGCCGAAGATCTTGGGCGCGAACTGCTCGACCATGTCGTGCGCGTAGGCGAAGCTGCCGGTGGCCAGCACCACGCCGCGCTCGGCGCGCACGTACACCGGCTTGCCGTAGCGGGTGGCGGCCACGCCGACGACGCGACCGGCGTCGTCCACGACGAGCCGGCGCAGGCGCACGTCGTATTCGTGTCGCACGCCCAGCTTTTCGGCCGTCTGGGCGAGCGGCTCCATCAGCATGTAGCCGCCGCCCTTCTCACCCAGCTTCTTGTCCTTGGTCCAGGCGAGGTGACCGCGCGGCGCGGGATCGGCGATGGTGTTGAACGGCGCGGCGTTCTCGCCGCCGGAGAACATCAGGCCCTGGTCGGCCGGCGGCTCGTAGCCGGGCTCGCCCCAGAACTCCTCCTTGAACGGAACACCCTGGGCGACAAGCCAGTTGTAGTGCTCCACGCTGCCCTGGCAGTAGTCGTGGATCTTGGCCTTGTCCACGCCGGGGCCGAGCGCGGCGGTCAGGAACTTCTCCATGTTCTCGGCGGTGTCCTCGAAGCCGAGGGCGCGCTGCAGCGGGGTGCCGCCGCCGAGGTAGATGAAGCCGCCCGACATGGCGGCCGCGCCGCCCCAGCCGCCGGTGCGCTCGAGCACGAGGGTGTCCGCGCCCGAGCGCGCGGCCTCGATGGCGGCGCAGGCCCCGGCGACGCCGAAGCCGATCACGACCACATCGGCCGTATGGTCCCAGGTTTCGACCTCGCCGGCGTGCAGCGGTCGTACGGAGGGGGTCTCGGCCATTGTTCTCAGTGTTCCTTACCGATTCACTCGTTTGCCGTGGAAGACACGGCTCCCACGCTGTCCGGACACGTGTACGGAACTATAGGTTCGCGTCCGGAAGGCGCGCAAGAACATGTTTCAGTTCTGGGATCGTCGCGAACGCGAAGTTTTCGGTTTCCATTGTCAGGCCCCGCCCGCGCCAGTAGTGTACGGACACATGTCCAGCTAGGTGTCTCACGGGTTGGACAGCCTTCATCAGAGTCGATGAACGCGTTATCGAATCGAGGTGCACCAGCCATGACCGCAGCCTCCCTCGAGCCGCTGCTGTTCGATCCGTACGACTACGGCGTCCACGAGGATCCCTACCCCATCTACGAGCGGCTGCGCGCCGAGGCGCCGATCTATCACAATCCGGAGATCGACTTCTGGGCCCTGTCCCGGCACGCCGACGTCGGCGCGGGCTTCCGCGACAACATCCGGCTCTCCAGCGCCAACGGCGTATCGCTGGACCCCGCCGCCTGGGGTCCGCACGCGCATCGCACCATGTCGTTCCTGGCCATGGACGATCCCGCGCATCTGCGCCTGCGCAAACTGGTCTATCAGGGCTTCACCCCCCGCCGGGTCACCGAGATGACCGATCGCATCCGCGAGATCACCCTGCAGCACCTCGAACCGGCCTTGGCCGCAGGCGAATTCGACTGGATCGACGACGTCGCGGGCAAGCTGCCCATGGACGTGATCTCCGAACTGCTCGGCGTGCCCGAGGCCGACCGCGCCGAGCTGCGCCGGCAGGCCGACCTGCTGCTGCACCGCGAAGAAGGCGTTCTCGACGTGCCGGTCCCGGCCATGGAGGCCGCGATCTTCCTCATCGGCTACTACGCCGACATGCTGGCCATCCGTCGCAAACAGCGCACCGACGACCTGACCTCGGTGCTGCTGGACGTGGAGGCAGACGGCGACAAGCTCACCGACGACGAGATCCTCGGCTTCATGTTCCTGATGGTGGTGGCGGGCAACGAGACCACCACCAAACTGCTCGGCAACGCCCTGTACTGGGCGGGACGCAATCCCGAGCAGTACGCCAAGGCCGCCGCGAACCCCGAACTGGTGGGGGACTGGGTCGAGGAGACGCTGCGCTACGACGCGTCGAGCCAGATCCTGGCGCGCACCGCGGCGGTCGACCTCGAGTACTACGGCCGGACCGTGCCGCAGGGGTCCAAGGTGCTGCTGCTGATCGGCGCGGCCAACCGGGACTCCTCGGCCTTCCATGATCCCGATCGCTTCGACATCGAGCGCGCCGACAAGGGCGGGCTCATCAGCTTCGGCAAGGGCGTGCACTTCTGCCTGGGCGCGCACCTGGCGCGACTGGAGGCGGGAATCGTGTTGCGCGAGTTCACCGATCGGGTCGCGGCCTACGATCTGCGGCCCGGCAGTGAACGGGTGCACTCGGTGAACGT
Organism: Nocardia sp. NPDC005978; assembly: GCF_040614455.1. NCBI lineage: Bacteria > Bacillati > Actinomycetota > Actinomycetes > Mycobacteriales > Nocardiaceae > Nocardia > Nocardia sp. NPDC005978. The sequence goes on along the minus strand of NZ_JBEXUS010000049.1, from coordinate 32,195 downwards.
GCGCGGTTTCGCGAAACTGCCCGTGACGGTGGAGGTTCGGTAATGCCACGTTTCGCACCACATCCCGCGCGCCGCCCGGTGCTGATCGCCGGGGCATCCTCCGGGATCGGCGCGGCCACCGCGACCGCGCTGGCCGAACTGGGCTATCCGGTGGCGCTGGGCGCCCGGCGGGTCGAGATCTGCGAGACCCTCGCGGAGAAGATTCGCGCCGACGGGGGCGAGGCGTTCGCGCACCGGCTCGACGTCGGCGACACCGCGTCGGTGCACGAGTTCGTCGAGGCCGCCGAACAGGCGCTCGGCCCCATCGAAGTCGTGGTCTCCGGGGCGGGCGACCTCGAATTCGGGCCGGGCTGGGCCATGGATCCCGCGGTCTTCGAGGACCAGCTGCGGGTGCATCTGGTCGGCGCGCAGCGGCTCGCGCACCGCGTGATCCCCGGCATGATCGAGCGCAGGCGCGGGGATTTCGTGGTCATCGGCTCGGACTGCGCCGACCGGGCCCGGCCGAGCGTCGGCGCGTACAACGCGGCCAAACTCGGGGTCGAGGCGTTCTCGCGGCAGTTGCGGATGGAACTCGAGGGCACCGGCGTGCGCTCGTCCATCGTGCGGCCGGGCCAGACCCAGACCGGCATGGGCATGACGGCCGCACCCGAGGTGGTCGGGCCCATGCTCGAGGAATGGGTGAAGTGGGGTTTCGCCCGGCACCCGTACTTCCTGCGCGCCTCGGACATCGCCGCGGCGGTGGCCGCGGTCGTCGGCACCCCGCGCGGGGCGCACCTGGTGCTGGTCGAGGTTCAGCCCGAAGCGCCGCTGCGCCCGGTCGCCGAGGCCACCGGGGGCGAGTGATGCGACTCGTCGTCGACAGCGACCTGTGCCAGGGCCACGCCGTCTGCCAGGACGAAGCGCCCGAACTCTTCCGCGTGCCCAAACGCGGCACGGTCGAACTGCTGGCCGCCGACCCCGGCGCCGATCTCGCCGCGGCGCGCGCCGCCGTGCGGTACTGCCCCACCGGCGCCCTGTCCCTGCACGAAGACACCCCCGCCGACTGAAGGAATCGCCATGTCCCGGTCCCCCGACGAACTCGGCGAGATCACCCTGCCGCGCAGCAGATATGACGAGCTCGACCGCGAGCAGCTGGCGATTCTGGTGCCCGAGCTGCTGCTGACCGGGCACCTCATCGATCGCTCCGGCATGGCGCACGCGATCGGCGCGTTCGGCCGCGCGGGCATGACCGAGGTCGCCATCGAGGAATGGCGGCTGGCCAGTCCGATCTACACGCGGCGCATGCGGGCCGCGCTGGGCATCACCGGCGACGGCGTGGAGACGATCTTCAAGGGCTTCCAGCTCGATATCGGTGCGCCGCCGCAGTTCATGGACTTCCGCTACACGGTGCGCGATCACGGGCACGGCGAGTTCAACCTCGCGCACTGCGGCGCGCTCGCCGACGTGGAACCCATGGGCGAGGACTACGTGGTCGGCATGTGCCACCACATCGAGGACCCCACCTTCGACGCCACCGCCTGGGCCACCAACGCCCGGGCGCGGGTGCGGCCGGTGCACCGGCCGCCCCGGGTGCCCGCGGACCGGACACCGGTGTGCGCGTGGACCGTCGAGATCGACCCGGACATCGATCCGATCGAGCTGCCCGCGTCGGCGCGGGTGCTGGAGACCTCGCGCGCCGCCCGGGTGGAACTGGCCGCGATCGACCCCGCCGATCCGGGGCGGCCCGACTACGCGGGCCCGCTGCTGAACGATCTGCGCTTCGGCGACTTCTCCCGCTCGGCGCTGATCCGCATGGCCGACGAGGTGTGCCTGCAACAGCATCTGCTCACCCTCGGCTTCCGGCACGCGGTGGAAGAGCGCGCGGATTCCGTGGCGGCCCTGGCGATCATGCGCAAGCAGTTCGCGGGCATCGCCGGACTCACCGCCGAACGACTGCGCACCGCACTGGGACTCGGCGATGACCTCGCCGCGCTGGCTCGGGTCCTGCGCCTGCATCCGGCGCTCAACCCGTCGGCCTACGTGGATCTCGACCTGCGCACCGTGGAATCCGATGCCGGAGAACAGGTTCTGCACCTGCGGCTGGGGCAGGACTGCGGCGCGATCGCGGACGGGGCCTGGGCGCAACTGCTCACCGCCGACCAGCTCGCGCCGCTCGACGCGCTGGTGCGCGGGGTGAACCCCCGCTTCCACACCCGGGCCGGCGTCGTGCGCGATCGAACCCTGTCCGTCGAAATCGCCCTCGCGGCCGCCCCGTTCAGGGAAGCTACCGAGGTAGCGATCACTCGTTTCAGCACCGGAGCGGCATTCACCTTCACGGATCGGGGCGCACCCCTGCCGCTCACCGTCCTGTAGCTCGACCAGGTGCGCCCGAGGAGAAGTGATACCCGTGGCCAGCAACTTCGCCGACCTCTACGAACACGCCGCCGACGCCGTTCCCGAGCGCCTCGCCGTCATCGAGGGGGAGCGCAGGCGCACCTTCGCCGAACTCGACGCGCGGGCCAACCGGCTCGCGCACCACTTCCTCGACGCCGGCGCCCGCCCGGGCGCGCACATCGGCTTCCATATGCACAACGGCATCGAGACCCTCGAAACGCTGCTGGCCTGCTTCAAGATCCGGGCCGTGCCGATCAACATCAACTATCGATACCGGGCCGAGGAACTGCGCTACGTCTACGACAACGCGGACCTGGAAATGGTGGTGCACCACCGCTGCTACGCCCCGGTCATCGAAGAGGTGCGCCCGCTGCTGCCCACGCTGCGGCACGCGCTGGTCGTGGAGGACGAACAGGGCGGGACCGGCCTGCCCAGCCGGTCCACCCCGTACGAGTGGGCCATCGAGAACTGTTCCCCCGACCGCGATTTCGACGAGCGCAGCGCCGACGACCTGTTCATCATGTACACCGGCGGCACCACCGGACTGCCCAAGGGCGTCATGTGGCGGCAGGAGGACATGTGGCGCGTCCTGGGCGGCGGCATCGACTTCTACACCGGCGAACCGGTGACCGACGAGTACCAGCAGTCCCGCGCCGCCGTCGAGAATCAGCCCACCCGCTGGTTCGTGCTGCCCCCGCTCATCCACGCCGCCGCCATGATGCCCACCTTCACCGCGCTGTGGTCGGGCAACACCGTGCTGTTCGAACCGCGGTTCGACCCCGAGCGGATCTGGGCGACGGTGGCCCGGGAACAGCCCAACATCATGGTCATCACCGGTGACGCCCTGGCCCGCCCGCTCATCGACGCCTACCGGGCCGCGCCGGTGGACGCCGCCTCGCTGTGGTCCATCGGCTCCGGGGCCGCCCAGCTCACTCAGCCGGTGAAGAACGAACTGCTGGAACTGTTTCCGAGCACCCTGGTGACCGAATCCATCGGCTCCTCCGAAACCGGCTTCGGCGGAATCGGATTCGCGCAGAAGGACGACGACCCGACCCGCGCGCCCCGGGTCAACACCGGCCGCGGCGCGGTCGTGGTGGACGAGCAGGGGCAGCCGGTGGAGCCGGGCCACGAGGGCTGGCTGGCCAAGACCGGCAACGTGCCGATCGGCTACTACAAGGATCCGGTCAAGACCGGCAAGCTCTTCCGCACCGTGGACGGGCGGCGCATGGTCGTCACCGACGATCGGGCGCGCGTCGAGGACGACGGGTCCATCACCCTGATCGGGCGCGGCAACATGGTGATCAACACCGGTGGCGAGAAGGTTTTCCCGGAAGAGGTCGAGTCGGTGCTGAAGGCGCATCCGGCGGTCTACGACGCGGTGGTTATCGGCCTTCCGCACGAGCGCTGGGGGCAGCAGGTCGCCGCGGTGGTGTCGGCGGCCTCGGGTCCGGTGGACATCGCGGCGCTGGCCGAGCACGTGCGCACCCATCTCGCGGGATACAAACTGCCGCGCCGGATCTGGGTGGTCGGCACGGTCGCCCGCACCCCGAGCGGCAAGCCCGACTATCGGGCGGCCAAGGCGCTCGCCGAATCCCGGGACCCCGATCACGAGGTGTGATAACCGGTTCTGGAATCCGGCGCGACAGTAGGGTCCGGCCATTGGGATACCTGGCCGGAACCTATGGCGTAAGTCACTGCAACCTGTTCTAATTTGGGAATGGCAGAGGCGCATACCGTACTGGGCGAACAGGTCCGGATGCCGGTGCAGATTCGGCAGGCCGACGCCAGCTCGGCGCTGTTCCTGGTCGATCTCGACGCCGCCCGCGACCTGGTCGCCGGCACCGGACTGGAACCGCTCGCCACGCTCGGGCGGGCGATCCTGTCGCTGGCCTTCGTGCGCTACGTCGACGGCGATCTCGGCCCGTACCACGAATTCGCCTTCTCGCTCATGACGCGGCAGCCCGGGCGCAAGGACAGCACCGGGGCCTACATCCACTGGCTCCCGGTGAATCAGTCCTTCACCTGCGAAGCGGGACAGTCGATCTGGGGCTTCCCCAAGCTCATGGCCGACATCGACATCACCCCCGTGCGCGGCGGCCACCGCTGCGAGGTGCGGGTCGACGGGCAGTTCGTGATCGGCCTGCGCGTGGCCGACGGCCTGCCCATGCCCGGCGGCGCGGGCGGCTCGTCCATCGACGCCTACACCTCGCGCAACGGCGTGCTGCGGCGCACGCCCTGGCTGATGAATCCCGGTGCGGTGCGCGGACGGCCGGGCGGCGCGCGGGTCGAACTCGGCGATCATCCGATCGCCGCGCAGCTGCGGGCGCTCGGGCTGCCCAAGCCCGCGCTGTTCGCCAGCCGAATCGGCACTCTGCGCATGACTTTCGAGGACGCCGCGACGGTACTGCAGACCCGGGAGAACCGATGACACAGACAGCCCTCGTCACCGGTGCGGCCAGCGGCATGGGCCGCATCGTCGCCCAGCGCCTGGCCGCCGCCGGCCATCGGGTCGCCGCCCTCGACATCGACCCCGAGGGCCTGCGGGTCACCGCGGACCGCTCGCCCAACACCCACACCTACCTCTGCGACGTCTCGGACCCCGAACAGGTGCGTGCCGTGGTGGACAAGGTGCGCGGCGAACTCGGCACGATCGACCGGCTCGTGCACGCCGCCGGCATGGCGCACGTGCACGCCTCGGCACTGAATCACGATGTGGCGCAGATCAAGAAGATGATCGACGTCAACTACATCGGCACCGTGAACCTGTGCCAGGCCGTCATCCCCGCCATGAAGCAGGCCGGGACCGGCACCGTGGTGCTGTTCGCCTCGGTCGCGGGCTGGCTGCCCTCGCCGGGCATGGCGGGCTACTCGGCGTCCAAGTTCGCGGTCATCGGCTTCATCGAGAGCCTGTCCTACGAACTGCGGGACAGCGGGGTGCGCCTGCTCGGACTGTGCCCGCCGGTCGTGGAGACCGCGTTCCTGGACAAGGTGCGCGCGGAGAACGAATCGGTGCTGGGCGGTGCGAGCGGCATGAGCCCCGAGGCCGTCGTCGACGCGCTGGAGCGGGCGCTGGCCAAACCCGCCAATCCGCTGTTCGTCTTCCCCGGTCAGGCCTACCCCACCTATCTCGTGCGGCGCTTCGCGCCCGGCTTCCTGCGCCGGGTCGTGGCTCGCATGGTCAAGCCGACGGAGTAATTCGTCGTGCGGGACACCGGCTCGTGCTCCGACCGGTGAACCGCGAACGGCGCTGGGTGATCGGGGCTCTGCGATCGCCCAGCGCCACTCTCTCGTAGCTATTCTTCGGCTAATATTCGCTGGCCCGCCGCTCGCCCGCGCGGGACGATATCCCTTCTGCACTGCTCGAACACCATTCGAGAGAGGGGACGGATGAGCTCACGCGCGCCTGCGTTGAAACTGGTTTTGCGCTATTACGGGCGAGAATTCAAGAAACGAAAGTTGTTGTCGGCCATAGCTATGCTGGGCCCGGCACTCGGAAACATCTGTCAGAACTACATCGCCGCGCTGCTGGTCGCCGTCCTCGTCGGACGGGTGGCCGCGGGCGGCGACTCCGGCGCGGGCGCACTCGCGCCCTTCGTCATCGGCTTCGCCGCGATATTGCTGATCGCGGAAATACTGTGGCGCATAGGAATTCACTGCCTCAACCGGATCGACGCCTACGGTATCGAGAATCTCTACATCACCGCCATGGACGAACTGCTGGCCAAGGACGCGGCGTTCTTCCACGACAACTTCGCCGGATCGCTCACCAAGCGGGCGCTGAGCTTCGCCACCCGTTTCGAGCAGTTCGTCGACACCATCGCCTTCGAGATCGTGGCCGCCCTGCTGCCGCTGACCTTCGCGGCGGTGGTGCTGTGGCGCTACGACCCGATGCTGGTGGTGGTGCTGATCGGGATGATCGCGCTGACCTGCCTGGTCATCACGCCGCTCATCCGGCGCCGGCAGGAGCTGGTCGACGACCGCGAGGCGGCCATCGCGCTGGTGTCCGGGCACGTCGCCGACAGCCTGGCCAACATGCAGGTGGTGCGAGCCTTCGGGGCCGAACCCCTGGAGGCGGCCGAACACCGGCGGCGGGTCGCGTGGCAGCGGCGCAAGGCCATTCGGTCCTGGGACTACGCGAACCTGCGCATCGACACCGCCATCGTGCCGCTGGTGGTGATCACCAATGTCCTCGGCCTGCTCATCGCGGTGAACATCGGCGGCGGGCACGCGCGCGTCGAAGTGATCATGGTGGCCTTCACCTACTACTGGAACGCGACCGGGCTGATGTTCCGGTTCAACCAGATCTACCGGCGGCTGGAGACCGTGCTCACCGAGGCTGCGCAGTTCACCGAACTGCTTTTGCGGCCGCCGACGGTGGTCGACGTGCCCGATCCGGAACCGCTGCTGCCCAAGGGTTCCGGCGTGCGCTTCGATCGGGTCGACTTCTCGCACGCGGGCAACAAGCCGCTGTTCACCGGACTGGATCTGGACGTCCCCGCCGGGACCAAGCTGGGCTTGGTCGGGCGCTCGGGCGGCGGCAAGACCACGCTCACCCAGCTGCTGCTGCGCATGATGGACGTCGACGGCGGGACGATCAGCATCGGCGGGCAGGACATCTCGCGGCTGCGGCAGCAGGAGCTGCGCAGCCAGATCGCCTACGTGCCACAGGATCCGGCCATGTTCCACCGCACGTTGCGGGAGAACATCCGCTTCGCCCGGCCCGGGGCCAGCGATGCGGAGATCCTGCGCGCCGCCGAGGCCGCGCACGTCACCGAATTCGCCGAGTCGCTACCGCAGGGCATGGAGACCCTGCTCGGCGAGCGCGGGGTGAAACTCTCCGGCGGGCAACGCCAGCGGGTCGCCCTCGCGCGGGCGATCCTGCGGGACGCGCCGATCCTGCTGCTGGACGAGGCCACCAGCGCCCTCGATTCCGAGAGCGAGAAGCTGGTGCAGCAGGCGCTCTGGGAACTGATGGATGGGCGTACGGCGCTGGTGGTCGCGCACAGGTTGAGCACCGTCGCCGGTATGGATCGGCTGGTGGTGCTCGATCACGGGCGAATCGTCGAGTCCGGCACCCACGATGACCTGCTGCACGCGGAAGGGATGTACGCGCAGCTGTGGAGTCATCAATCGGGTGGCTTCCTCGGCGAGGAACTCATCGCCCGCTAGGCGCACCTCCTGCAGGGTGGAGGTGCGCCCGGTGGGTCGGGGCCGCCGGGGGAGAGAAGGGAAATCCCCGGCGGTCCCGTTCATTCGGGGATCGCCCCAAAGTTCTTACTGGCCGGTGAAGTTGGGCTTGCGCTTCTCGGCGAACGCGCGCGGGCCCTCCTTGGCGTCCTGGCTGCGGAAGACCGGCAGGCCGACCTTGGCGTCGATCTTGAACGCCTCGTCCTCGTGCAGGCCCTCGGTGTCGCGAATGACCTTGAGGATCGCCTGCACGGCGAGCGGGCCGTTGTTGTTGATCAGCTCGGCGATCTCCAGGGCCTTGTCCAGCGCGGTGCCGTCCGGCACCACGTGGCCGATGAGGCCGAAGCCGAGCGCCTCCGCGGCGGTGATGTGCCGGCCGGTCAGCAGCAGCTCCGCGGCCACGGTGTACGGAATCTGGCGCGGCAGGCGCACGGCCGAGCCGCCCATCGGGAACAGGCTCCACTTCGCCTCTGAGACACCGAACTTGGCGCTCTCACCGGCGATGCGGATGTCGGTGCCCTGCAGGATCTCGGTGCCGCCGGCGATGGCCGGGCCCTCGACCGCCGCGATCAGCGGCTTGCTCAGGCGGTAACCCTTGAGCAGACCGGGCATGCGGGTCGGATCGAACACGCTGCCGCTCGCCATGCCCGCGCTCGGGTCGTTCTTGGCCATGTTCTTCAGGTCCGCGCCCGCGCAGAACGAGCCGCCCGCACCGGTCAGGACGCACGAGCGAATCGTGGGATCGCTGTCCACGCGCTCCCACGCCTCGGTCATGATCGCGAGCATCTCGCCGGTGAGCGCATTGCGAGAGTTCGGGCGGTTCATGGTGACGATGAGCGTCGCCCCGCGCTGCTCCACGAGGGCATGGGGCTCGGTATTGCTACTTGTTTCAGTCGTGGCTGTCGTCATCGCCGACCTTTCTTTCCGCGTGTTCGGGGACGAAAGTACCCCGCGCCGTTGTCCTGAACAATAACGTGTTCTAGTTTGGATCATGGGTGACCGCCGTCACGGGCGGCAAGTTATGGAGAGAACGCCATGAGCACAACGAGCACGCAGCGCGGCTCCCGGGCCAAGCTGCCCCCACGCGTCACGGAATCCCTGGTCAACCGGCTCACCGCCATGGTTACCGCGGGCAAGGCGGGCGATGCCCGCGATCCGTACGACATGATCGAGGTCTACACCGGAGACGTTGTCGGGCAGCTGCCGCAGTCCTCGCCCGAGGACGTGCTCCTCGCCGTCGAGACCGCCCGCGCCGCGCAGGCCGAATGGGCCCGCCGCCCGCTCGAGCAGCGACTCGAAGTGTTCGAACGCGCTCACGAACTCATCCTCTCCGAGATCGAGACCATCGCCGATCTGATTCAGATCGGCTGCGGTAAGGCTCGTCGCATGGCGATCGAAGAAGCCTGCGACACCCCGATGGTCATCGCGCACTACCTCAAGACCGCGAAGAAGACCCTGCGCTCCCGCAAGCGCAGCGGACCCATGCCGGTCATCACCAGCTCCACCGAGGAGCACCGGCCCAAGGGCGTCGTCGCGGTCATCGCACCGTGGAACTTCCCCTTCGCCATCTCCATGTCCGACTCCGCGCCCGCGCTCATGGCGGGCAACGGGCTCGTGCTCAAGCCGGACAACAAGACCGCGCTGTGCACCCTGTTCGGCATCGAACTGCTGCACAAGGCCGGGCTGCCGCGCGGGCTGGTCCAGGTCGTGTGCGGCGGCGGGCCCGACGTCGGCCCGACGATCATCGACAACGTCGACTTCGTCATGTTCACCGGCTCCACCAACACCGGGCGCACCATCGGCGCGCAGGCCGGGCAGAACCTCATCGGCTGTTCGCTCGAACTCGGCGGCAAGAACCCGATGCTGGTGCTGGACGACGTGAACCTCGACGAGTGCATCCCCAGCGCCACCTTCGCGGTGTTCGGCAACACCGGGCAGGCGTGCATGCACATCGAGCGAATCTATGTGCAGGAGAAGGTGTACGACGAGTTCCTGCGCCGATTCGTCGCCGCGGCCGACGAACTGGGCGCCAAGGCCGGCGCCACCTACGACTTCGACCCCGAGATCGGCTCGCTGGTCTCGGTCGAGCACATGGAGCGGGTCTCCGCGCACGTCGAGGAAGCCCGGGAGAAGGGCGCGACCATCGTCACCGGCGGCAAGCCCCGGCCCGACATCGGCCCCGCGTTCTACGAGCCGACCGTGCTCACCGACGTCACCCCCGACATGTCCCTGGCCACCCTCGAGACCTTCGGGCCCGTGGTGTCGATCTACAAGTTCGGCACCGACGAGGAGGGCATCCGCCTGGCCAACGACACCGCGTACGGACTCAACGCCAGCGTGTGGGCGGGGGATCTGGAACGGGCCGGGCGCATCGCCGCCAAGATCGACTCCGGGGCGATCAACATCAACGATGGCTTCGTGACCACCTACGCGGCCAAGGGCACGCCCTCGGGCGGGGTCAAGGCGTCCGGCGTCGGCACCCGGCACGGGGCGGCGGGGATCCTGAAGTACACCGACACGATCAACATCGGCGTGCAGAAGAAGCAGATCCTGGCCGCGCGCGCGGGGATGCCGTACGAGAAGCAGCTCAAGAGCACGCTCATGACGCTGCGGCTGATGAAGCGTCTGCATCTGGGCTGAGTGCCCTGTCATCTGGGCCGAGTGCCTCGTCGCGACAGCGACCCCGCAGCCGGAATCGTCTGCGGGGTCGCTTGTTTCGGGCCCTGTCACGTCCGGAACGGTCTAATTCACTCGCGCGTTGCGAGGCAGGCCGGATAGTGTGAGGCGAGCATGGGGTAGCTCAGTGGTAGAGCTCTCACAGACAGTGTGAAGGCGCGGGTTCGATTCCCGTCCCCATGGCTCAGAATCTTTGCCGTACAGGCTACTTCGGCTGTGTTCCGGATGCCGTTCAAGGGCGCTGCGCGGTCGCAGTCAACTGCCCCGCGCCGATGATGTGGCCGCTCATCGAGAACGAGGCCGCCGCGGGCGAGGTTGAGGCCGGGGTGCCCAGTTGTGCGGTATCCAAGGCCAGCACCGTGATTCGGTAGGTGTGCGCCCTGTCGCCCGCGGGCGGGCACGGGCCCAGGTAGCCGGTCGCCCCGGCGTCGTTGGTGCCCTGCACCGCGGCGTCACCCGGCTTGAATTCCGCTGCGCCCGAGGCGATGTCCCAGGTCATCCAGTGCCAGAAGCCGCTGCCGGTCGGGGCGTCGGCGTCGAACATGGTGATCGCGAAGCTCTTCGCGGCTGCGGGCGCGCCGGACCAGCGGATGGTGGGGACCTTGTTCGCGGCGGTGCAGCCGAAGGCGGCGGCGAAATTGTCCGGGCCGAAGGTGTTGTCCGCGCCGATGTCCGGGCTCGTGACGGTGAAGCGCGCGGCGCCGGAGGGGATGACCTCGCGGACCGTGACGCCGGTTTCGGGGGCCGGAGCCGGGGCGGGAGCCGCGTCGGATCCGCAGGCCGCCGTCGCCAGTGCGGCGGAGGCGACCACGGCCGCGGACATGATTCGTGCGATGTTCTTCACGGCGATCCTCCGGGATGTCGGTGTTTCATTTGCTGGGATCAGCGTCTCGTATTCCGGGATAGCCAGGAAGGCTGTGCGCATCCTGGTATCGGGGATGCCACCTTCGCGGGGCAGAACTGTGCGGGTGCGGGGGAGGAGATGCCGGCGGCGGGCAGTCCCCGGTGCGGCGGCGTCGGCGCCGGGCCATCCGGTCCGGCGGCCGGTCCGAGGTGGTCGCGGGCGATCGGCCAGTATGGGGTGGTGGAGAGAGTGGATTCGGGCGCCGAACTCGGCGCGTTCCTGCGGGCGATGCGCGAACGACTGTCTCCCGCCGACGCGGGCCTCCCCGTCACCGGCCGCCGCCGCACCCCCGGCCTGCGCCGCCAGGAGGTCGCCGAACTGGCTGCGGTGAGCATCGACTGGTACATCCGCCTGGAACAGGGCCGCGCGGTCACCCCCGGCGCGGCGGTCCTGGACGCGGTGGCCGCGGCCCTGCGCCTGTCCGAGGCGGAGCGAGCCCACCTGCACCTGATCGCCCGCGGCGCCCAGCCGCCCCCGCGCCCCGCCTCCGCCGCCCTGAGCCCGTCCGTCCAGGCGATCCTCGACGGCATGCCCCTGCTCCCGGCCTACGCCATGGACTATCGTTGCGACGTCCTGGCCCGAAATGCCGCCGCCGCGGCCCTTTTCGGCGATTCCTTCGCCCCCGGCGTCAACACGGCCCACCTCCTGTTCCTGGACCCCGCCACCCGAACCGCTCAACTCGACTGGGATCGCGTGGCCCGCGAAACGGTCGGCAACCTCCGCCTGCACCAGGCCCGCCACCCCGACGACCCGCGCCTACACGAGGTAATCGACGAACTCCGCACGACCAGTAGAGATTTCGCCACCTGGTGGAACGACCACGCGGTCCAGGACCGCTCCCACGGCACGAAACGCATCCACCACCCCACCGAAGGCACCCTGACCGTCACCTACGACACCCTCCTGATCCCCGGCACGTCCGACACCCGCCTCTACGTCCTGACCCCCGCCACCCCCGCCACCGCCCACGCCCTGGCAACCCTCCTCACCGCCCACGCCCACCGCCACGGCACAACCCGCCTCCACCCCGCCGCCGTCTGAGTTCTACCTCCGGCACCGGAATTCGGTGGCCCGCCTCCACGCCCCCGACACTCCACTGGCAGAAGCGCTCACCTGGAGGCTGCATCACCGAACACGGCGCGGGATGAAGACCGAGGAAGCCACTGCTGCTCGAATAACCCGTATCGAGCGCCACATCGGATGACCTACCGAGGTATCGCCGATGGCTTCAGGGGCGCTGTCGGTCGCGTCACCCGCTCGCTTCAACGGCTGCGGCGATGAGCTTCAACAGTTCCCTGGACACCCCGCTCGTGGCTGCAACGGTGTCGGCAGAGGCGAAAGTATGGGCCACACCGCAGAAATCGGTCACCGTGGCCCCCGCCTCGCGGGCGATGAGCACTCCCGCGCCGGTGTCCCAGGGCTTGTTCGAATTGATGACACAGGCGTCCGTCCGCCCCTCGGCAACCCACGCGAGGTCCAGCGCCGCCGACCCGAACATGCGCACGCGCTCGACCGATGCGGCCAGCGCGGCCGTCAGCGCGATCCGACGCACGTTCTTCTCGGTCGCTGCGGCGCCCGTCGCGTAATCGCCCAGAGACACAATGGCATCGCGCAATGCCGTTGTAGTGCTCGCCCGAATGGGGAGACCGTTGCAATACGCGCCGCCGCCCGCGGTGGCGTAGTACTCCAGCCCGAGGAACGGTGCGGATACGACTCCGATCGTCGGTGTTCCACGCTGGGCGAGGGCGAGCGAGACGGCTGAAAGGGGCAGCCCATGAATGAAATTCGACGTTCCATCGATCGGATCCAAGATCCATACGGCGTCGGCAGTCTCCGGGTCCGCGTCCGGTCCGCCGACTTCTTCGCCCAGGAACTCGATGCCGGGTGTTGCCGTGGCGAGAAAGTCCCGCAGTGCATTCTGGATCCGGCGATCGACCGCCGTGACGAAGTCCCGGTCGCTCTTCTGCTCGATCTGTTCCGGCGTGGAACCCGCCAACAATCCGGCCCCGAGGGCCACCGCCCTGCGGGCGATATCGAGCAACTCGCCCGGTTCCGCGCTCATTCGCCGACGACATCCTTCCCACTCACCCACATGGACTCGAAGACCTGGGCGAAGGTATCGAAAATACCCGGCTGATCGCCTCGTCGAGCGACGAAGGTCGGGGACTCGACGCCTCGTGCGCTCGGCAGGTACGGCTGCGTGATGCATGTCCTACGGTCGATGACGGTGATATTGAACCGGATGGGCTGGTCGTAGGTGCGGAGCAGAATCTCGCCGCTCTCGCGTTCGCGCACCTTATTCCGCGCTCGGATCAGGCCCCGAATATTGATCTCGGTCAAGCTCGACAGGACGCCGGGATCGTGGCCCTCCTCCTGCTCTCGGGCAGTGATGTGCAGTCCGTGCGGTTCGAGGAACAAACATCGAATCGTGGTGCCCGACGCGACCAGCTCGGCCAGATCCCGGTCCGAATACTGCTGGCAGAGCGTATTGAGCGACAGGCCCGCCATGTCGATGGTTTGCGCATTCTGGAAGAGCTCACGCGGAGGCATGGCCTGGATGAACTCGGCGCGCGTCGCGAATACTGCTTCGACGTCGGCGAATTGGTGTCGTGGCGAGGATTCGGGCCACAGATGTTCTTCCGACTCTCGCAGCAGAGCGGCCAGCCGAAACCGATGCTTCGGATACGGAACACGCTGCTGGGTGATCCAGCGTTCGACCGTCTTGGCGTCCACCCCCAGCGATTCCGCGACCGACTGTGCGGTGTGGCCGTTGCGAAGCAGCGCGCTGCGGAGTCGTTCGTTCGCCATGCTCCACCACCTTCGAAAGGGGGCATCCAGGGACGATTCTAGACGTCTCCAGACGTCCGGAGAGGGCGAACGCGGGGGTGATGGCGTCCCCCTCCGGTCGGCGAATCTGCTGGTGTCCAGGAAAGTCGAACAGGGAGACGTTATGACGACTCGGCGACTCGAATCGGGTACGGGCGCATCGCCGGCGTCGGCCGTGTCAGATCGTGAATTGCTGCCGACGGATACGGCCGTCCCCGAACAACTCTCACGATTCGTGAGCTTTCCGGCCGGCGTGCTGGAGCTTGGCGCCGCCCAAGGCGGCGATGGTTCGGGTATCTACGCGGCGACCGGTGTTCCCGATGCTGCTGCCGGGCAATGGAGCAGGAGCGAAACCCGCTTCCGGCCGACAGCCCTGGGTTATCTGCGCGTGGACGTTTCCGGGATCGGTCAACTCTGGGACGAGGCCTGCATCCGCAGGCTGGCGACCCGCCTCGGCTACGACTTCGCGGCACTGGTGATCTACGACCCGAACTCCGGCCGCCCACCGCTGTCCAGGGTGAAAGCGCAGGCCACACGCCTCGCCGCCGAGGCGGTGATCGTTCCCGGCCCGGCCCACTTCCCAGGGGCACGGATTCCGTTGGCGCTGCTGGACCGGCTCGACGTCATAACCTGCACGCCGGAGGAAACCCATTCTCGCCGCCCGTCGTTGCTCCCCGACCAGCCACGCTTTCGGCGGCGGCCTTGATCGCGGACGAAGCGAACATGGCAGTACGCGCCGGGCTACCCCAGCCGCCGCCGGGGTCTGTTCAGCGTCACGCTTCTACTGCCGCGCCGGCCGCCATGCCCTCGCGGTAGCTCGGGTAGGTGGGGGTCCAGGCCAGGGCGATCCGGGACTTCGTGTTGTCGGCGCGGAGGGTCGTGTCGAGCATCAGGGGGCCGAAGTAGGGGACCATCCGGCGGAGCCAGGGAGCGGGGATCCGGACCGGGTGGGCGGCGGGGCGGGCCGCGGCCGCCACCTCCAGCCAGGTGGCGGGGGTGTCGTCGACGACGTTGTAGGCGTGGCCGGGGGAGCCGTGCTCGAGGGCGGCGACGGTGGCCGCCGCGGCGTCGTGCACGTGGATCCAGGAGACAGTGCCGCCGCCGCGCCAGGGGACCAGGGTGGGGCGACTGCCGGGGGCCGGGTCGAACCAGGTGCCGGGACCGTAGAAGAGGCCGTAGCGCAGGGCAATCCCGGCCGCGTGGGGAGCGGTGAAGGTCTGGTGTTCGGTGGAGCGCAGCCCTTCGATGACGGGGTCCGCGGCGTTGCCGTGCGCGATCGCGAACTCGTCCTGCTCGGTCAGGATGCGGTCGCCGTGATCGGTGTAACCGTAGCCCAGCGCCATCGACTGGGTCAGAAACCGTTGCGCGCCAACGACTTCGGCTGCCGCCAGCAGGTTCGCGGTGCCGACCGTGCGCAGCAGGGTGCTCGGATCGTTCGCGTCCAGGATGCGCTTGGGCTTGGTGAGCGCGGTGAGCTCGTGGATGACCGCGTCCGCCCGCACCCCGGCCAGGGCTCGCAACAACCCGTCCCGGTCCATGGCGTCGGCCCGCACCGCTCGCGCACCCAGAACCGCTGCGGCACCGGCGGTCTGCTCACTGCGCGCCAGCGCCAGCACTTCGTGCCCACCCGCCACCAGCGCCCGGGTCAACGGCCGCCCGATCGCACCGGTAGCTCCCGCCAGCAGAACTCTCATGCCGCACATCCTCGGATCGCCGTGTCGATGACGGAAACTAGACGTCCGGGCAGGCCGGAACGTGACGGCCCGCGCCTGTGATCCGGGTCTCGTGATCGCGCCGGTGGAGTCCCCGGACAAGCAGAAAGGCCCTGACCAATGGTCAGGGCCTTTCTTGTGTCTCAACCAACACGTCGGGGTGACAGGATTTGAACCTGCGACCTCTTCGTCCCGAACGAAGCGCGCTACCAAGCTGCGCCACACCCCGTGAGGCGAACCTGCAGTAGCTTAACCGATGGGTGGGGTTGATGGTAAATCGGGTGTTCAGGGGGCTAAAACAGGCGGAGGGTGGCGAGTAGGCGGCGGGCGAAGTCGCGGGTTACCGAGCGGTCCACGCCGGTGTCGGCGCCGATCGCCAGGACCAGGGCGCCGGCGCTGCCGCCGGAGACCGCGAAAGTGTGCACGGCGAAGGTCTTGGCGCAGCTCGCGTCGGCGGCGGTGAACGTCCCGGTCGTCTCGAGGTAGACCCCGTGCAGCGCGTGCGAGGACGAATCGAACGGCTCGGCCGTGCCGGGAACGATGGAAGTGTTTGTCGTCCAGCCGATCCGGGCCATCCGGGTGGCGATGTCGGCGGCCGCCGCGGCGGTGTCCGCGATCTTCGTCTGGGTCAGGAACATCTGGGTGCGGACGTTGTCGGTGCAGTAGCCGACCCCCTCGTAGGCCAGCCCGGCGACCGGCACCGAATCGGTGGCCGAATTCATACTCGAGTGGCTCGTGTCCACGGTCCAGTCCTTCGGCACATCCCAGGCCGCCCGCAGATCGTTCGGCACCACCGTCTGGTACCCGGCGATGACCGGGGCGGGCGTGGTGCTCGTCGCCGTCGTGGTGCCGGCCGAGGTGCTCGTGGTCGTCGTGCCCAGCCCCTGCTGCCCGCCCGAATCGCGAGTGACGACCACGACGGCGGTCACCGCGACCAGCGCCACCACGAGCGCCCCGAGCCCGGCGAAGAGCCACACGTGCGCGGTGCCGGGGGTCCGCCCGGACCCGTAGGGCGGCTGCGGATTCCGATACGGCGGCACCGAATTCGGCCCGGTGGCATACGGTCCCGTGCCGACGCGCGCGCCGGTGGTGTACCCCGGAGGCGGCCCCGCGTGCGAATGCGGCCCCGTACGAACAGGATTGGGCCGACCCGGGGTGACGGGATCGGGCTTCCCCGCCGCGATGGAATTGGGCGGCCCCGCCACACCGGGACTCGGCCGCCCCGCCGTATACGTCCGCGGCGGCCCGGTATCCGGCGGCGGCACGAACGGCTGCTGCGTGGTCGGCTCGGCCCGGCGCGCAGGCCCCGGACCCGGCCCGGGCGGACCCGGCGGCGGTGGTGGCGGTTCCACACCGCGCGCGGGCGGCACCGTGTGCGGCGACTCCCACCGCGAACCCGGCGCCGGCGGCCCCTGCCACCAATCCGCCTGCACGTCGGTCCGATCCGGATCACTCCGGTCTCGTTCGTCACCGGTCATCACGGACCCCCTTCCGGACGATCCCCGCCCGGCCCCGCCCGCTAGATCGGGCGGATCGAGGCGAGCAGTTTCTTCGCCGTCGCCGTATCCACCGAGCCCGCCACCCCGGTGTCGGCCGCGATGGTGAACACGAACGCGCCCTCCTCACCCGGGAAGGCGAAGGTGTAGACGGTGAACGTGGAAGCGCAGCCCGCGGTCTGCACCGGCGCGCTGCCCTTGAACTCCTGGTAGATCCCGGACAGCTCACCGCCGGACGAGGAAAACGCCTCGGCCGCACCTGGAGTCGCGCCCGTGGTGGTCGGCCAGCCGATCCGGCTCAGCTTCGTGCCGATGTCCGCCGCGGCCTTGCCCGGATCGGTTTCCACCGACTGACTCAGAAAGATGTTGGTGCGCACGTAATCCGGGCAGTAGTCGACGCCGTCCTGCGCCAGCCCCGCGATCGGAATCTGATCGGCGCCCTCGCCGATCGTGGACTGCGCCGACCGATCGACCGCCCAGCTCTTCGGAATGTCGTACGCCGCACCGTTATCCGGAATCGACACCACCTGGTAGCCGGGGATCACCGCTGTCGGCGCACCCGCCTTGGTGGTGCTGGACTTGGGCGCGGTCGGCTTGGCCGACGGCGAATTCTCGGTGGTGAGCGCGCTGATCAGCGAGGGCGTCGTCTTCGACTGCGCCGACGGCTCGTCCGAGCTCCCGTTCACCAGCACCACGGTCACCACCGCGCCGATGATCGCCACCACCAGCACGCCGATGCCCGCGAACAACCAGCCCTTGTTGCCGCCGCCGCCACCGGGAGGCGCGCCGTACGGCTGCTGCGGCGGCTGCTGCCCGTACCCCGGCTGCCCGTACGCGGGCTGCTGCCCGTACCCCGCCCCGTAGGCCGGTTGCGCCGGCGCGGACTGATACGGCTGCTGCCCCGAATACGGCTGCTGCTGATACGGATCGGGCCCCGGCCCGTACTGCTGCCCACCCGGGAACGGCGTGGTCGGCTGCGCCACCCAGGTCGGATCAGCCTGCTGCGCACCGGGATTGCTCCCCGACGGCGGATTCTGCTGCCACGGCGAATCCGCCGCGGGCGTACCCTGCCACCAGTTCGGATCCGGCCCGCCGGCGGCCGGATCATCATTGCGGTCATTACCACTGGTCACGGTTTTGTCCCCGTCCTCGACTACATACCGCGTTGTATATCGCTGTAAACGCCTATCGCGCGACAGCCTCCGGCGCGGTACGCCCGCGGCCCGATTCCGAGACCGGCTTCTTGGGCGGAGCGCCGACCAGGGTCACCAGGGTCGCCTCCGGACGGCAGCAGAAGCGGTACGGCGCCCACGGCGAGGTGCCGAGCCCGGCCGAGACGTGCAGGCGCATATGGGCGCCCCACTTCGACGGCCCCTTGACCCGCGCCCGGTCGATCCCGCAATTGGTCACCAGCGCGCCGAAGCCCGGCAGCACCAGCTGGCCGCCGTGCGTGTGCCCGGCCATGACCAGGTCGTACCCGTCGGCCGCGAAGCGATCCAGCACGCGCGGCTCGGGGGAGTGGGTGAGCCCGATGCTCAAGTCCGCAAGCGGATTCGGCGCCCCGGCCACCGTGTCGTAGCGATCACGCCGCAAATGCGGATCGTCCACGCCCGCCGTCGAGATCCGCACCCCGGACACCTCGATGTCGCGGCGCACGTGCGTCAGATCCAGCCAGCCCCGCTCGGTGAACGCCGCCCGCATGTCCTGCCAGGGCAGCGGATCACCCATGACCCGCTTGTGGTCCTTCTTGAAGTACTTCAGCGGGTTCTTGGGCACCGGCGCGAAATAGTCGTTGGACCCGAACACGAACAATCCCGGCCGGCCCAGCAGCCCGCCCAGCGCCTGCACCACCGCGGGCACCGACTTCATGTGCGAGAGATTGTCGCCGGTGTTCACCACCAGGTCCGGTTCCAGCCGGTCCAGTTCGCGCAGCCAGGCCTGTTTCAACTTCTGGCCGGGCATCATGTGCAGGTCGGAGATGTGCAGCACCCGCAGCGACGGCTTGCCCGGCTCCAGCACCGGCAGCGTCGCTTCGCGCAGGGTGAAAGCGTTGCGCTCGATGAGCGTCGCGTAACCGATTCCGGCGACGGCGGTCCCCGCGGCGCCCAGGGCGGTACGGCGGAGGGTGGCGGTCGAGATGACGGGCATTCGCCCAGAATAGGCGACCCGCAGAAAATGCGTACAGCGTCGCGGGTGTTCAGCGGTACCGTGGCGGCCATGTCGGAACTCAAATCCAAGCTGCGGGCCGATCTCACCACCGCGATGAAGGCCAAGGACGCGCTGCGCCTGAACACAGTGCGCATGCTGCTGGCCGCCATCCAGACCGCCGAGGTCGCGGGTTCGCAGGCGCGGGAACTCTCCGATACCGAGGTGCTCGCGGTGCTGGCCAAGGAGGCCAAGAAGCGCAACGAAGCCGCCGTCGTCTACGAGCAGGCCGGGCGTGGTGAACTCGCCGCCAACGAGCGCGCCGAAGAGGCCGTCATCGACGAGTACCTGCCGACCCAGCTCACCGAGGCCGAGGTCGCCGACATCGCCGACACCGCCATCGCGCAGGTTGCCGAGGAGAACGGCGAGCGCCCGGGCATGCGCCAGATGGGCCAGGTCATGAAGATCGCCACCGCGCTGGCCGCGGGCCGCGCCGACGGCACCCGCGTCTCCAAGGCCGTGAAAGACCGGCTGTGAGCTCGAACACCCGCGCCTGAAGGCCGCGAACGACCGAGGCCCCTCGCCAGTGGCGAGGGGCCTCGTGTCATCTCGGGAACCGGTGTCCGCGCCGGTGTGCCGGGCGCGGTCTCCGGTCAGCGCGGAATCGGGATCGGAATCGGGATCGGCGGCAACCGGGGAATGGTTATTCCGGGCAACCCGGGCACCGAGGGCGCCGGCTGAT
This sequence comes from Nocardia sp. NPDC005978, assembly GCF_040614455.1. Taxonomy (NCBI): domain Bacteria; kingdom Bacillati; phylum Actinomycetota; class Actinomycetes; order Mycobacteriales; family Nocardiaceae; genus Nocardia; species Nocardia sp. NPDC005978. Next base: position 12,134 of record NZ_JBEXUS010000049.1, on the reverse strand, counting down.
CCGGTTGCGGCGCCGGCCGCATGGTGCCGTCGCTGACGTAGATGGTGATCACCGAACCCGGGATCGCCGACCCGTCCGGCGACATGCTCACCACGGTGCCCTTACCCGCGCCGGGCGCCGAGGCCACCGACACCTGGAAGCCCGCCGCGATCAGCTTCGCGTTCGCCTCGCCCTGCTGCAGGCCGATGACGTCCGGAATCTGCGCGTTGTTCGAGCCGCGCACGTACTTGTCGTCCAGCGGCGGCAGCCCCGGCGGCGGGAACTTCCCGAGCACGTCCCGGACCGCGGCCAGCCACGATCGAGCCGGCTCGTTACCGCCGAACAGGTCGCCGCTGCCGCAGTTCCGCAGCGGGAACGAGCAGATCTCGCCCGGGGTCGGGCTGTCGCCGTAGATATAGGCCGAACCGGCCAGCGAGTTGGTGAACGCCAGGAACGCCGAGGACCGGTGGCTCTCGGTGGTACCCGTCTTGGCCGAGAGCGGCGCGTTCCAGTTCACGGCCCGGGCCGCGCCCGCCGCCGTGCCGCTGATGTCGTCCTTGCTCATGGCGTTGGCCAGGGTGTTGGCCAGACCCGGCTCCACGACCTGCTCGCACGCCTGCTGGGTGAGCGGAACGTTCTTGCCGCTGCGATCCACCACCTCGCGGATCGGGGTGGGCGGGCACCACTTGCCGCCGGAGGCGATGGTCGCCGCCACGTTCGACAGCTCCAGCGGATTGATCGCGACCGGACCCAGGGTGAACGAGCCCAGGTTCTGGTCCTTGATCATGTCCGCCAGGCTCTGGTTGCCGTGGCCCGAGGTGCCGGGCTGGGTGTAGGACCGCATGCCCAGGCGCACCGCCATATCGACGGTCGGGGCCACGCCCACATCGCGAATCAGCTTGACGAACGCGGTGTTCGGGGAGGTCGCGAGCGCCTCGGTCACCGACATCGGCGACTTGTACTTGCCCGCGTTCTCGACGCAGTAGGTCGCGGCCGGACAGCCCTTCGCGCCGCCGTTGCCCATGCCCTGGGCCTCGAAGCGGCCGGGCACGTCCAGCTGGGCGTTGATGCCCAGGCCCTTCTCCATGGCCGCGGCCGTGGTGAAGAGCTTGAAGATCGAGCCCGCACCGTCGCCGACCAGCGAATACGGCTGCGGCTGCACGGTCTGATTGGCGTTGCCGTCCAGGCCGTAGGTGCGGCTGGAGACCATGGCGAGCAGCGGATGCGAATCCTGGCCGGGGCTCACGATGTTCATGACCTGGGCGATGTCGCCGAGGTTCGGATCGGCGTTCTGCACCACCGCGGCCTTGGCCGAGTTCTGGACGTCGGGGTCCAGCGTGGTGCGGATCAGGTAGCCGCCCTTGTCGATCTGATCCCGGGTGATGCCGGCGTTGGCCAGGTACTGCAGCGCGTAATCGCAGAAGAACCCGCGATCCTGCGCCGCGATGCAGCCGCGCGGCAGGCCCTTGGGCTCGGGCAGCACGCCCAGCGGCTCGGACTTGGCCGCACGGAACTTCTCGGCCTGATTCGGGACGTTCTGGATCAGGGTGTCCAGCACGGTGTTCCGGCGCTCGAGCACGCCCTTGGGGTTGGTGTACGGGTTCAGTTTGGAGCTGGACTGCACCATGCCCGCGAGCATCGCCGACTGCACGATGTCGAGGTTCTTGGCATCGATGCCGAAGTAGGTCTGCGCGGCGTCCTGGATCCCGTAGGAGGAGTTGCCGAACGGCACCAGGTTCAGATACCTGGTGAGGATCTCGTCCTTGGTGAGCTCCTTCTCCAGCGTCATCGCCATGCGGATTTCGCGGATCTTGCGGGCGGGGGTGGTCTCGATGGCGGCGCGGCGCTCGGCGTCGGTCTTGGCCACCACGAGCAGCAGGTAGTTCTTCACGTACTGCTGGTCGATGGTGGAACCGCCCTGCTGGACCTCGCCGCCGGAGGTGTTGGTCAGGAAGGCCCGGAAGGTGCCCTGCCAGTCCACACCGCCGTGGTCGGCGAAGCGCTTGTCCTCCACCGAGACCAGCGCGAGCTTCATGTCATTGGAGATCTGGTCGCTGGGCACCTCGAATCGGCGCTGCTCGTACAGCCACGCGAACGGCGTGCCGTTCACATCGACCATCGTCGACACCGCCGGGACCGTGCCTTCCACCAGTTCGGCGGAGACATTGTCTACGGCGTCGGCGGCTCGGTTGGAGATATACCCGAAACCGCCGGCGAGGGGGAACAGCAACCCGGCGAGGAGGACGGCTGCCAGCGTGCAGCTGCCGGCCAGTCTCGCGAGCGTTCGTGTGATCGGCACGAGCCCTAGCCTAATTGCCCTTTCCGTCGCCCGGCGTCCGCCCGGGGCGGGTGTCCATTCGCCGTAAAGGTGCCGACTGACCGGTTTTTGGTGACGAATGCGTGGACGGGCGTACCAGAAAATCTCGGGACGGTCTTGCGCTTGCCACGCCTCATTACCTAGATTGAGAACCCAGTGTGATAGAGCTAACACTCAAAGTGGAATGTGGTGCAGTTCGCAGTGGGGTTGGGTATCTGCGCGCTGCACACGCGATTCTGGAGCGCCGTGACCCGGTGTTCGGACTGCAAAGGGGCACACCAAATGCATATGACTACCCCGATCGCTCGACTGGACGTGGAGCAGGCCGAAGCACGTATTGCCTGGGTTGCCCAGGCCCGATGCAAGGAAGTGGATCCCGACCAGCTCTTCGTGCGCGGTGCAGCGCAGCGCAAAGCGGCCACCATCTGCCGGCACTGCCCGGTCCTGATGGAGTGCGGCGCCGATGCCCTCGACAACCGAGTCGAGTTCGGCGTGTGGGGCGGCATGACCGAACGCCAGCGCCGGGCGCTGCTCAAGCAGCACCCGGAGGTGACCTCCTGGTCCGACTTCTTCCGGGTCCAGAGGACGCAGAAAGTCGCCATGTAACTCGTATTCCCCAAAGCAGAACGGACCGAGCCCGCGATTGCGGGCTCGGTCCGTTTCCGGGACAAGAACGGGCAAAAACGCCTCTTCGGGCACTCAGCCCCCGGTTTGCCAGACCGGTTGACGCTTTTTCACGACGCCCGTCACGCCGGGCGTGTCGCGGTACCCGCGGCGGCCAGTTGATCGGCGACGGCGCGCAGCGCCTCGACGTCGGCGACCTCGAACGGGAGCGAGGTCACCGCCGCGATCGGCACCCGCGGGTGCGCGCCGGTGAACCGTTGCAGCAGATGCTGTTCGCGCTTGGCGGTCAGCGCCCGCTGCGCGTGGATGCGCAGGACGGCGGCGGCCAGCGCGGCGGGCGACTCGGCGTCCTCCTCGGCCGCCCCCGCCGGAGCCAGCCGATCGGCGGCGACCTGTGCCTGCTCCGCCGAGAGCGAGCTGAGCACCGGGTGGGTGCGGTTCAGCACCAGCCCGGCCAGCGGCATCTTGTCGGTGGAGAGCCGGTCCACGAAGAACGAGGCCTCGCGCAGCGCGTCCGGCTCGGCCGCCGCGACCACGATGAAGTGCGTGCCCGGGCGCGACAGCATCGCGTAGGTGCGGTCCGCGCGATCCTGGAACCCGCCGAACATGGACTCCAGCGACTGCAGGAACACCGAGGCGTCCTTGAGCAGTTGCCCGCCGACGATGGTCGAAACGCCGCGCAGCGCCAGGCTCATCGCGCCGGCGACCAGCTTCCCGACCCCGCGGCCCGGGGCCATGATGACCCGGATCATCTTGCCGTTGAGGAAGTTACCCAGGCGCTTGGGCGCGTCCAGGAAGTCCAGGGCGTTGCGGGACGGGGGAGTGTCGACCACGATCAGGTCCCACTCCTTCTTGCTCGCCAGCTGTCCCAGCTTCTCCATCGCCATGTACTCCTGGGTGCCACCGAAGGAGGACGCGACGGTCTGATAGATCGGATTGGCGAAGATCTGCTCCGCCTTGTCCGGGCTGGTGTGCTCGAGCACCATCTCGTCGAAGGTGCGGCGCATGTTCAGCATCATGGCGAACAGCTGGCCCTTCGCGCCCTCGGCCAGCTCGACCTGCTGCGGCGTGTTGCCCAGGTCGCTGACCCCGAGCGACTGCGCCAGCCGGCGCGCCGGGTCGATGGTCAGCACCACGACCTTGCGACCCGCCTCGGCGGCCCGCAGCGCGATGGCCGCGGCGGTGGTGGTCTTGCCGACGCCGCCGGAGCCGCAGCACACCACGATGCGCGCGTTCGGGTCGGCGATGACCTTGTTGATGTCCAGGGGGACGGTGGCAGCCGGAACGATCATGGTCAGCGGACTCCCTGTGCGCTCAAGTGCTCGGCCAGCTCGTAGAGCCCGCCCAGGTCGATGCCGTCGGCCAGCGACGGCAGGTACAACCGGGAAACATCGACCCGCGCGAGATCGGCGGCGTTCTCGTCCTGCGCCTGCAGTCGCGCGGAGTGCTCGACGGTCTCCTCGACCAGGCCCTGGAAATCGTCCTCGGACAGCGTGATTCCGGCCTCGGTGAGCCCGGCGCGCAGTGCGTCGGTGTCGAGCTGGCCCTCGGCGGCCTTGGCGCGCAGCTCGCGCGGGAGCAGTCCCTCGCTGGCGCGGTTCACGATGACGGTGCCGATGTTGAGGTCGTTGGCGGTGAGCTCGGCGACCGCGTCGGCGGTCTCCTGCACCGGCAGCGCCTCGAGCAGGGTCACCAGGTGGATCATGGTCTGGGGCGAGTGCAGGAGCTTGGAGACCCCGTCCGCCTGGGTCTGGATCGGCCCGCCGCCGGCGATCTCCGCCATGGCCTGGGTGACGTCCAGGAAGCTCGCGATACGGCCCGTGGGCGGGGCGTCGATGACTATTTCGTCATACACCGGTTTACCCGCCTTGTCGGCGCGGACGGCGCACTCCTTGATCTTGCCGGTCAGGATGACGTCGCGCAGGCCCGGTGCGATCGTGGTGACGAACTCGATCGCGCCCACCCGGCGCATGGCCCGGCCGGCGAAGCCCAGGTTGTAGAACATGTCCAGGTATTCCAGGAAGGCGTGTTCCACGTCCAGTGCCAGGGCGAGTACCTCGCCGCCGCCGTCGGCGGCCGCGATGCGAGTCTCGGTGGGCGGCAAGGGCGGCAGGTCGAAGAGCTGGGCGATGGACTGTCTGCCCTCGACCTCGACCAGCAGCACGCGGCGGCCCCCCGCCGCGAGTGCCAGCGCCAATGCGGCCGCGACGGTGGACTTCCCGGTTCCCCCCTTTCCGGACACGTAGTGCAGGCGGGCCTTGTCCGCCCGCTCCGGCCAACCTGCTTCGACCCCCGGCTCAACCGAAACGGGCACTGCTATCGGTACTCCCACGCTCGCGAGCCTATAACCCGTTCCTCGTTCCTGCCCATAGGTGACGCCAACTGTCTGATACACCACTTCTGAAAATCGGATTTCCCGATGGCGCAGCGCAGTCCGGAGGTCCCGGGGAATCCGACCGGCCCGGCCGGGGCTAACCTCACCTCATGAGTGAGTTGACCGCTTGGGAATACGCGACCGTGCCGCTGTTGACGCATGCCACCAAGGCGATCCTGGACCAGTGGGGCTCCGACGGCTGGGAGCTCGTCTCCGTCCTGCCCGGGCCGACCGGTGAGCAGCACGTCGCCTACCTGAAGCGCCCCAAGAAGTGAGCGCCCCCGCGACCGAGTGGGCGGCGAACCTCGACAAGCTCGGGTTCGCCATCCCCGCGGTGGCCGCGCCGGTGGCCTCGTACATTCCGGCCATCCGCACCGGCAACCTGGTCTACACCTCGGGTCAGCTGCCGTTCGTGGACGGGCAGCTCTCGATCACCGGCAAGGTCGGCGCCGAGGTGAGCACCGAGCAGGCCGCCGAGGCCGCGCGGCTGTGCGCCCTCAACGCCCTGGCCGCGGTGCACGCGCTGGTCGGCCTCGACAACGTGGTGCGGATCGTCAAGGTCGTCGGATTCGTGAACTCCGCACCGGGTTACACCGATCAGCCGGTCGTCATCAACGGCTCCTCGGACTTCCTCGGCGCGGTCTTCGGCCCCGCGGGCGTGCACGCGCGCTCGGCCGTCGGCGTCTCCGAGCTCCCCAAGAACACCCCGGTGGAAGTCGAACTGATCGCCGAGGTTCGCTGACGTTTCACCCGGCGCACGTCACGCGTGGCGTGCGCCACCCGCCAATCTAATTGGCGCACAATAGAAGCGCAGTGAGACAAAGCATGGACACGCAGCCTCGCCCGCGTTAGGACCAAGGTATGACCCTCACTCACCCCGCGTATGAGCAACTGCGGCAAGTGACCCCGTCCGCCGCCGTCGTGCTGGCCGACAATCCCAGCGGAATGACGTTGCAGGGCACCAATACCTGGCTCCTGCGCGCACCCGGCCACACCGGCTGGGTGGTGGTGGACCCGGGGCCCAAGGACCGCGAGCACACCGCCGCGATCGTGCGCGCGACCGGCGGCGACGTCGCGCTGATCCTCATCACGCACGAGCACGCCGATCACACCGGCGGCATCGATCACCTGGTCGAGGCCACCGGAAGTCCGGTGCGCGCCAAGGCTTCCAAGTTCCTGCGCGGCGCGGGCACGAACCTGTCCGACGGCGAGGTGATCGAGGCCGCCGGCCTGCGCATCACCGTGCTGGCCACCCCCGGCCATACCGAGGACTCGCTGAGCTTCCTCGTCGACGGCCCGGACGACGCCGACGCGGCCCTGATCACCGGCGACACCGTCCTCGGTTCGGGCACGACCGTGCTCGAATCCCGCGACGACGCCCTGGCCGATTACCTGGAGTCCCTGCGCCGCCTGGCCGAGGCCGCCCCCGGCCGCGTGCTGCTGCCCGCGCACGGCCCGGACCACGCGGACGCGCTGCCGGTCATCGACTACTACATGAAGCATCGCGAGGAGCGCCTGAACCAGGTGCGGGCCGCGCTCGCCGAACTCGGCCCGGACGCCGGATCGCTGCGCATCGTCGCCAAGGTCTACGCGGACGTGGACAAGCGGCTGTGGCCCGCGGCCCGCAGCTCGGTGAAAGCTCAACTCGCCTACATCCGCGCCCACGGCTGATCCACCCACGCGGCGGTATGCCGCCGAAACCGGATCGGCCGTCACCTGATCCGGGCCGTGCGTTTCGGCCCGGCTGCCCACCTCGGGGGTCGAGGCGGATCGATCGCCGCGGTCGCAACCGGCGTGCAAACATGTCTGGACCGGCCGCCAGCTCTGATGGCGACCGGTCCAGAGACGTTGTGCGAGTTGTAGCTACCGCGCGCGGCGGGCCAGGCGCTCCGAGTCGGAGATCAGCACGCTCTTGCCCTCGAGCCGCAGCCAGCCGCGATGCGCGAAGTCGGCCAGGGCCTTGTTCACGGTTTCGCGCGAGGCGCCGACCAGCTGGGCGATCTCTTCCTGGGTCAGGTCGTGGGTCACGCGCAGCGCGCCCGCTTCCTGGGTGCCGAACCGCTGGGCGAGCTGCAGCAGCGCCTTGGCAACACGACCGGGCACATCGGTGAAGATGAGGTCGGCCAGGTTGTTGTTGGTGCGGCGCAGACGGCGGGCGAGGACCCGCAGCAGCTGCTCGGCGATCTCCGGGCGCTGGTCGATCCACGCCTTGAGCGCGTCCCGGTCCATGGTGACCGCGCGGACCTCGGTGACGGTGGTGGCCGTCGAGGTGCGCGGGCCCGGATCGAAGATCGACAGCTCACCGAACATGTCCGACGGGCCCATGATGGTCAGCAGGTTCTCACGACCGTCGGGGGACCGACGGCCGATCTTCACCTTGCCGGAGGTGATGATGTAGAGCCGGTCACCGGGCTCGCCCTCGTTGAAGATCACGTGACCGCGCGGGAAGTCCACTGGCTGAAGTTGTTTGGCGAGAGCCGCCACCGCGGTGGGCTCGACGCCTTGGAAGATGCCTGCTCTGGCGAGGGCCTCGTCCACGAATGTGCTCCTTATGGGAAATGGCTCTGTCCTCGACCGAAGCGAGTCGGCCGACAGTGCAGTCTACTTTGCAATATGTCCGGGTAGTGATAGACACCACGCAGCGCGCCCATTCTCCGACACGCGGCGCCCGTTTACCGGACACGCAAAGACGGTTTTCCGACACGCGAGGTTCAATCTAGCGACACGCCGTCGGCGCGGTGTGAGGAAGATCAGAATACGTGCTGTCGGATCGCACCGGACACCCCGCGGGCCGGGCGGGGGAGCACCGGGAAAATCGACGGAAATCGGCTCAGCTGGCCTGGGCCACGTCGAGGCCCTTGGCTGCCGGGCGAGCCCGGCGCGGGCGCGCGGCCGCTGCCGGCAGACCCAGTTTGGTGAGGTCGTTGACCTCGGCATTCGTGGCTCGGTCCAGGTACTGCTGGACCTCGGGATCGGGCTCGAGGAGCTTGCGAAGCCGGTTCTCGACCCGTTCCATCACCAACGCGAACAGCATGAGCGCTATCGGAAACAGCACCACGGCGAGTCCTTGCATAGGGGTGAGTAAACACGCCGAAGGTCTCAGATGGAACACGGGGAGTGCGCAGCCCGGTTGATGCGTCCGGGTGGTTCCGTAAGGTGGACGCGTGCGTGTCTCACCATCCAGCGCGGCCGCTCCCGGGGCCGATTCCGGCCCGTCCGCCGTCCCTACCAGCGACGCGGCGGTTCCGGCGAAAACGGCGCGCGGTGCGCTCACACCCGCCGGCGGCAAGGCGAAGTCCCGCGCGAAGGAAACGCACACCGGACTCGTCCGCCGGGCTCGCCGGATGAACCGGACACTGGCCCTGGCTTTCCCGGACGCCCACTGTGAGCTGGACTTCACCACTCCGCTGGAGCTCGCGGTGGCCACGATCCTGTCGGCCCAATGCACCGATGTGCGCGTGAATCTGACCACACCCGCGCTTTTCGCCAAGTATCGCAGCGCCCGCGACTACGCCGAGGCGAACCGGACCGAGCTCGAGGAGTTCATCCGGCCCACCGGTTTCTACCGGAACAAGACCTCCTCGTTGATCGGCCTGGGCCAGGCGCTGGTCGAGCGCTACGACGGCGAACTCCCGCACACGCTGGCGCAGCTCGTGGAGCTGCCCGGCATCGGCCGCAAGACGGCCAACGTCATCCTCGGCAATGCCTTCGGCGTGCCCGGCATCACCGTCGACACCCACTTCGGCCGGTTGGTGCGGCGCTGGGGCTGGACCGCGGAAGAGGATCCGGTGAAGGTCGAGCACATCGTCGGCGCGCTCATCGAGCGCAGGGACTGGACGATGCTCTCGCACCGGGTGATCTTCCACGGCCGCCGTGTGTGCCACGCCCGCAAGCCCGCGTGCGGCGCCTGCGTGCTGGCCAAGGACTGTCCGTCGTACGGGACCGGCCCGACCGATCCCGCCACGGCCGCCGCGCTGGTCAAGGGTCCCGAGACCGAACATCTGCTCGAACTGGTGGGCCTGTGAGAGCTGTGTTCTCCCGGAACGGCGTTCGCGGGGGGTGGGCGGTGGCGGCGGTGTGCGCGGTGCTGGCCGTTTCCGGCTGCGGCGGCGCGGCCGAGAGCCCGGCCGGTGGCGGCGGCCCGGCTCCGGCGGGCAAGAGCGTGACCGACGAGGAACGAGCCTTCGCGAAACTCGCGCCCTGCCCCGTGCCCTCCGGTGCACCGGCCGACGCGGGCTCTCCGCTGGCGGGCCTGACCCTGGAATGCCTGGCGGATGGCAAGCCGATGCCGCTGACCACCGCTTTGGCCGGAAAACCGGCGCTGCTCAACCTGTGGGCCTACTGGTGCGGACCGTGCGCGGAGGAACTGCCGCTGCTGCAACAGTTCTCGGATCGGGCGGCCGGCGCGGTCACGGTGCTCACCGTGCACAGTGATCCCGGGGCGGGCAAAGCGCTGTCCCGGCTGATCGGTCTCGATAATCATCTGCCCGGCGTGCAGGATCCGAAGATCGAGGTGCGCAAGGCGATCGGCGCACCCGCGGTACTGCCCATCTCGGTGCTCGTGCGCGCCGACGGTTCCGTCGCCAAACTCGTGGTGCGCCCGTTCAAGAGTGTGGACGACATCGCCGACACCGTCGCGGCCGAATTGGGCGTGCGGGCGTGAGTGGCTGTGCGGCAGCCGGGTTCTCCCGCGCCGAGCGCCCCCGCGTACGGGCCTGTTCCGGCCGAACGGTCACCGTGTGAGTGCGCCCGCTGCAGGATGTAGACGTAGTACTTTGTGCTGCTTGGTGTTCGCCGGTTACTCCGGTGCAAACGTGGGTTCGGGAGTGTGGGCATGAGACCAGAGGCGCCTGCGGGCCCTGTTCCGGAGTGGTTGCGCGGGGTGGCCGAGCACGAACCGGCCGATCCGACCGGCGTCAATCCGGTCCTGCGCCGCAGCACCATGCGCCGCTTCGCCGCCGCGGTGACCTCTCCCCGCGAAGCCTCGGTCCTGGTGCTGTTCGGCGGTTCGCCGGACCCGGATCCCGAAGCGCTGGGCGGACTTCCCGCCGACGCGGACGTGCTGCTGACCCAGCGCGCGGCGACCCTGCGCCAGCACAGCGGTCAGGTGGCCTTTCCCGGCGGCGGCGTCGAGCCGCAGGACGACGGCCCGATCAGCACGGCGCTGCGCGAAGCGGAGGAAGAGACGGGGCTGGATCCGGCGAGCGTGCAGCCGCTGTCTATTCTGCCCAAGATCTTCGTGCCGCCTTCGCGGTTCGATGTGACGCCGGTGGTCGCGTATTGGCGAACCCCCGGCGAGGTGGGTGTGGTGAGCGAAACCGAGGCTTCGCGCGTGGTGCGCGTGCCGATCGCGGACCTCATCGATCCCGCCAACCGTTTCGTGGTGCGACATCCGCTGGGTTACATGGGTCCGGCCTTCACGGTGGACGGCATGCTGGTGTGGGGTTTCACCGCGGGCGTGCTCGCCGGACTGCTCGCGGTGTCCGGCTGGGAACACGAATGGGACCATCACGATGTGCGTGATCTGCAGGCCTCGCTGGCCGCGGTAGGGATGACGTTATGACGGCCTCGGCCTGGCTCGACATTGGGATCGTGATTCTGGCGCTGCTGGCGGCCACCTCCGGGTGGCGGCAGGGCGCCGTCGCTTCGGCGCTGGCCTTCCTGGGCGTGGTGCTGGGCGCGGTGGCGGGCATCCTCATCGCCCCGCACATTCTCGTGCACCTGAGCGAGGGCCGCTCGCGGGTGCTGGTCGGCGTGCTGCTCATCGTGGCGCTGGTGATCGTCGGCGAGGTGGCGGGCATGGTGCTGGGCCGGGCGGCCCGCAGTGGCATGCGCGATCCGTTCACCCGCAGCGTGGACAGCGTGGTGGGCGCGGGCCTGCAGATGGCGGCGGTCATGGCCACCGCCTGGTTGCTGGCGCTGCCGCTGGCGAACTCCTCGCAGCCGGGAATCGCGGCCGCGGTCAAGAACTCCCGGGTGCTCATCAACGTGGATCATGTCGCGCCGGACTGGCTGCGCAAGGTCCCGAACGAGTTCTCCAATCTGCTCAATACTTCCGGGCTGCCGGATGTGATCGGGCCGTTCGGCCGGGTGCCCATCACCGCGGTCGAGCCGCCCGACGCGGGCATCCTGCAGTTGCCGGTGGCCCAGTCGCTGCAGGGCAGTGTGCTGCGGATCCGCGGCATCGCGCCGAGTTGCCAACGGCAGCTGGAAGGTTCGGGCTTCGTGGTCGCGCCCGAGCGCATCATGACCAACGCGCACGTGGTCGCCGGAACCACCAGCGTGAGCGTGGATACCGCGCGCGGCGCGCTCGATGCCACGGTGGTGCTGTTCGATCCGTCCAAGGACATCGCGATTCTGGCGGTACCGGGCCTGGACTCGCCGGTGATTCCGCTGGCTCCCGCGCCCGCCAACTCCGGGGAGAGTGCGATCGTGCTCGGCTACCCGGGCGGCGGCCGCTACACGGCCAGCGCGGCCCGCGTGCGTGAGACGCTGGAACTCAAGGGCCCCAACATCTATCGCGACAACAATGTCGAGCGCGAGGTCTACACCGTGCGCGGGCAGGTCCGGGCGGGCAATTCCGGTGGGCCGCTGGTGGATACCGACGGCAACATCCTCGGTGTGGTCTTCGGCGCGGCCGTCACCGACGACGACACCGGCTACGTGCTGACCCTCGAGGAGGTGCGCCCGGAGGTGAATGCCGCTCCGGGAGCGAATGCTTCGGTCGGAACGGGCAGCTGCGTGCTGAGCTGATCGACTACGCGCGAACGCGAGGCCGGGGATCTGGCCCCGGGGTCGACGGTGGTGCTGGTCGGCTACGGCCTGGCGCCCTCCACCCTC
>NZ_JBEXUS010000048.1:0-59769 GCF_040614455.1 Nocardia sp. NPDC005978 | reverse complement strand
CCCGCCCGTCCGCGGCGACGAGCGCCCCTGGCCGACCGATTTACCGGCCGCGCGGGCCGCCGCCCGCGCCTCCTCCAGCGCCCGGCGCGCGAGATCGACCCCGCGCAATTCCGATTCGGGACCCGCCGCACCGCTCGCGGCGGAACGATCGGGGTCCCGGGGTTCGGGCTGCTCGGCCATTCCACCTGTCCCTTCGCATCGATGCCGCGCTCGCGCCGATCCGCACGCGCGCTCCCGGATGGCAGCGGCCGCGCCCGGCGATCCTGCTGGATTCTGCCGCATGCCGCCGACGGACACCGCCGCGCCGGGCGGTGATGTCGCACTCGCGCCACGGCCGTCGTGCGCGTGCCCTGTGGACAGAGCTGGGGAATTGGGGACAGCTGTGGACAACCCGCGCGATCAGCGCGCGATCCGCGAGGCCCGGTGGTCGGCCTCGCCCGTGGTCTCCACCGGCATCGGCGCGGCCTCCAGCTCCGGCGGCACATCCTCGGGCACCGCGGCGGTGATGAACACCTGCTCGGCCCCGGCCGCGACGGCGGCCAGCGCGGTCCGGCGGCGCCGATCCAATTCGGCGAACACGTCGTCCAGGATGAGCACCGGATCGGTGCCCGCGGTCCGCAACAGCTCGAACGCGCCCAGCCGCAAAGCCAGTGCGAAGGACCAGGATTCGCCGTGACTGGCGAAACCCTTGGCCGGGGCCGAGCCGAGCATCAGGTCCAGATCGTCACGATGCGGGCCGACCAGGCACACCCCGCGCTCGAGTTCCCGCTGCCGCGCATTCCCCAGCTCCCGCAGCAGAATCGCCTCGAGATCGGTGTCGTCACCGGGCTGTGGAGAACGCGCGGGATCGAGCAATTCCGGTGGGAGATAACCGCTTCGGTAACCGATCGACGCGGGTCGCGACTCCGGGGCGATCGAACCGTAGGCCTGTGCGAGGTGTGGATAGAGTTCGTGGACCAGGCGCAGCCGCTGGGCCAGCAACTCCGCGCCGTGCGCCGCCAGATGCCCGTCCCACACGTCCAGGGTGCTCAGCTCGTTCCCGCGCGAACCCGAACGGGCATGCCGCCCCGCGGTTTTCAACAGGGCCGACCGCTGGCGCAGCACCTTGTCGTAATCCGCGCGCACCCCGGCCAGGCGCGGCAGCCGCGCGGTGGCCAGCTCGTCCAGGAACCGCCTGCGCTCGGACGGATCTCCGCGCACCAGCGACAGATCCTCCGGCGCGAACAGCACCGTCTGCAGGATCCCCAGGATCTCGCGCGGGCGCCGGACCGGCGACCGATTGATCTGCGCCTTGTTCGCGACGCCCTGATTGAGCTCCATGTCCACCCGCAGCTCGCGGCCGGTGTTCACCACCGTCGCGCCGATCCGGGCGCGCTGGGCCCCGATGCGGATCAGCGGGGCGTCGGCGGACACCCGATGCGAACCGAGCGTCGACAGATAGCCAACGGCCTCGATCAGATTGGTCTTGCCGTTGCCGTTGGAACCCAGGAAAACCGTTCGGCCCGGCGTCAATTCGAGCTCGGCGGCTTCCCACGACCGGAAATCGCGCAGCGACAGGGTGCGCACGTACATCCGGTCAGTCCACCGTGCCCTTCGCATCGACCGGCCGCGCCGCACCGCCGCCGAACCGCGACGCCGCACCGGGGAACGGCGGTGACGTCCTGGGGAGAAACGGTACCCGCCTGGGGAGAAACGCCGCGGTACCGGGCAGCGCGCGCGGCCGCGGCGCAGCGGCAGCGGTGGTGCGCGGCGGAATCACCACGCGCACCGAAAAAAACCCGGCGGGCAGAGGAATCGAATCCTCTACGCGCGCCGAGTTTTTCACAGGGTTGTCAACACTGTGCACAGATCAGCCCGGGAGCCGCACCGGCATCAGCAGATAGATGTAGCTGCTGGCCAGTGCCGCGTACGCACCCGAATCCAGCTGTGCCGGATCCTCTTCCGGCGCGGGCACGAACACCGCCGGGCGACTCGGCGTGGTGAAGCCGAAGGTCACCTTGTCGGTGTGCAGCGCGGACAGGCCGTCGACCAGGTAGCCCGGATTGAACGCGATGGTGAGCGGCTCACCGCGGAAATCGGCGTCCAGCCATTCCTCGGCGCGACCGGCGTCGTCGCCGCCGGCGGAGAGCATCACGCCTTCCTCGGAGAACTCCAGGCGCACCTGGGCGCCGCGCTCGGCCACCAGGGCCACACGCTTGATGGCCTCGGTCAGCGCGCTCACGGTCAGCGTGGCGATGGAGGTGTGCTCCTTGGGGAGCAACTGGCGGAACTTGGGGAATTCGGCGTCCAGCAGGCGCGTGGTGGTGCGGCGGCCGCCGTTGACGATGCCGAGCAGCCCGTCGCTGCCGGTGCCGAACGCCAGCTGCACCGGCTGATCGGAGGCGCCGAGCGTCTTGGCGGACTCGGACAGGGTGCGGGCCGGGACCAGCACCGAGGTCTCCACGTCCGCGCGGCCCGGATTCCACTCCAGCTCGCGCACGGCGAGCCGGAAGCGGTCGGTGGCGGCCAGGACGACCTTGGGGCCCTCGATCTCCACCCGGATGCCCGTGAGCATCGGCAGGGTGTCGTCGCGGCCGGCGGCCACGGCCACCTGCGCGACGGCGGCGGAGAACACGTCCACACCGAGTTCACCGGTCTGGGGAGGAAGTTCGGGAAGCTGGGGATAATCCTCGACCGGCATGGTGGGCAGCGAGAACTTCGCGCTGCCACAGGCGATCAGCACCCGGGTGCCGTCCACCGACACGTCCACGGGCTTGTTCGAGAGCGCCTTGGTGATGTCGGCCAGCAGGCGGCCCGAGACGAGCACCTGTCCGGGCCCGGCCACCTCGGCGGCCACCCGCATCTGCGCGGAGACCTCGTAATCGAATCCCGAAACGGTCAGACCGCTTTCGTCCGCCACGAGGAGTACACCGCCGAGCACGGGGACCGGAGGCCGCGACGGCAAGCTGCGGGCCACCCAGGCTACGGATTCGGCGAAGTCCTCGCGAGCAACCCGAAACTTCATGCTTGCAAGCTCCATCGCCCGGCTGTCCTCTCCCAGTCTCGATAGATCGTGGTCTGCGAATTTCTCAGGGGGGCAACAAGCCCTCTCCCCCGGAAGCCGCCTACGCAGTCTCGCACAGGGGGCCGACATGGAACCGTACCCGCGCATCGTTCGCGCACGCGCGCCGACCCTCCCACCGAGTCGGGGAACCGCGATCGAGGCGTTCGAAGTGGTCACGGACGCGCGAGTGAAACGGACCGGCCGTCATGAGCGAGAAAGCGGTATGGACTCCGGCGGTCGTGGCGAGTGGGTGTCGATGTGCGGCGTGCGGGTGTGGATGCGTGTGGACGAATCGTCCCCGTCCTTCTCCGGGCCTCGTTCGAGTCGGGAGCGACTGCCCGCCGAACCGTTCACTCCCAGACCGAGTTTCCACACACCTGTTTTAAAAGAGAAATCTAATTAGAGAGAACTGAAGTAGTAGTAGGCGGTGTGGAAACTGTGGACTTCCCCGGTTTCCGCAGGTCCGAGGGTGTGGCGGCGTGTGGATGTCTCGAGGGTGTCTCGAGGATGAACGCGGAGTGGCTGTGGAAGCACGGCGAGTTTCCACATTCATCCTCGAGTCATCCTCGAGTTGCTCCCCGGTTTCGGGCCCACCTGCTCACATGGGAGCGAATCGGTGGACAACCCGGAGTTTACTCGAGGACTCCTCGAGGAGTCCTCGAGGAATCCACAGGGCACAACTCCCATCACCCCAGGTCAGACCTCGAGGATGAACGAACCTGTGGGAACTGTGGACAACCGGTTGTGCACCCCTGTGGATCGAGCCCTGTGCATGAACCCGTGCACAACTCGAGGATTCCTCGAGGATTCCACAGGCTTTCCTCGAGGACTCCTCGAGGAATCCCCAACCCCGAAAACAACAAACCCCCACGTCAGCGGACGTGGGGGCCTGTTAGTTGTGGATCAGCGCGAACGTTGCTTGATTCGGGCTGTGAGTTCCTGCACCTGGTCGTACACCCGGCGCCGCTCGGTCATCTCCTTGCGCACCTTCTTCTCGGCGTACATGACCGTGGTGTGGTCGCGGCCGAACGCCTGCCCGATCTTGGGGAGCGATAGGTCGGTGAGCTCGCGGGACAGGTACATGGCGATCTGACGGGCCTGGGCCAGCGGGCGCGCCTTGCCCGGACCGGTCAGCTCCTCCAGCGTCGTATTGAAGTACTCCGCGGTCACGGCCATGATCGTGGCCGCGGTGATCTCCATGGTCGCGGTGTCGGGCATGAGATCGCGCAGCACCATCTCGGCCAGGCCCAGGTCCAGCGGCTGGCCGTTGAGCGAGGCGAAGGCCGTCACCCGGATGAGGGCGCCCTCCAGCTCGCGGATGTTGCGCTCCACCCGGCTGGCGATGAGTTCGAGCACGTCGTGCGGTGCGTCCAGCCGATCCATCCGCGCCTTCTTGCGCAGGATGGCGATGCGGGTCTCCAGCTCCGGCGGCTGCACGTCGGTGATCAGGCCCCACTCGAAGCGGGTGCGCAGCCGCTCCTCCAGCGTGGCCAGCTGCTTCGGCGGCCGGTCGGAGGAGACCACGATCTGCTTGTTCGCGTTGTGCAGGGTGTTGAAGGTGTGGAAGAACTCCTCCTGGATGCCTTCCTTGCCCTCGATGAACTGGATGTCGTCCACCAGCAGGATGTCGGTCTCGCGGTAGCGGCGTTTGAAGGCGACCTTGCGGTCGTCGCGCAGCGAGTTGATGAAGTCGTTCGTGAACTCCTCGGTGGACACGTACTTCACCCGCATGCCCGGGAACAGGCGCTGGGCGTAGTGGCCGGCCGCGTGCAGCAGGTGTGTCTTGCCCAAACCCGAAGCGCCCCAAACGAACAGCGGGTTGTAGGCGCGGGCCGGCGCCTCCGCGATGGCGACCGCCGCGGCGTGCGCGAAGCGGTTGGACGCGCCGATGACGAACGTCTCGAAGGTGTACTTCGCGTTCAGGCTGTTCGCCGAGGGCGGCTGCGGGGTCTCGCGCTCGGGCGATTTGCTGGGGAAATAGGACGGCCACGAGTTGCGGGCGTTGACCACCGGCTCCTCGTCGTCGTGGTGATCCTCGTCGACGGGCCGGCGCGCGGGCGGCGCGGGCAGCGGCGTGGGTTCCGGGTCGGGCTCGGGCGAGAACAACGACTCCTGCCCCGGGGGCATGGCCGGGGCGCGATGCGGTTCCCGCCGCCGCGGCGGGGCCTGCGGCTCGGGTGCGGGCGGCGGTGGCAACTCTTCGGCCATCGGCGGCTGCCCGAATTCCACAGGTGGATAGGTCTCGCGTTCGCCGTACTCGGTCGGGTAGTCCTGTGGAGCGTTGTAGCGGCCGGCCGGGTACTCCGGTTGTGCCTGGTAGTGCGGCGCGGGGCGGTCCGCCGGGACCGGTGCGGGCGGCGCCGGCTGGTAGCCGCCGGGTGCGTGATCGGTCTCACGCGGGCGTTCGGGGCGGGAGGTCATGCGGGCGTGCCGGGGCGCGCTCGGGGCCCGATCCACCGGGGAGTTCTGCTGGGCGCGGATACGCACGCCGAGCCCTTCGACCTGAAGTCCGCGCCGGGCCAGCGATCGCAGAATGGGCTCGCGAAGATCTCTTTCCACAACCTCCTGCGCCATGGTTCCGGGCACCGAGAGCAGGGCGAATCCCTGTGCGAAGGTGATGGGTTCGATAATGCCGAGCCACGCCTTGTGAGCCTTGCTGACCGGCTGGATCTCACCGTCGGCGGAACCGCTCGCAAGCTCTGCGATCACCTCCGGCCAGACAGCGGTCAGCACATTCTGCTCGTCGTCCACGAACGTAGTCCTCCCCGGAGCAAGGTCGATTGGAGCAAACGGGCAGGCACTGCTCGGTTTCCCCAAACCAAGCGTCGGCGGGCACCGTCGGCTCCACGAATATGCCACTTCAGGGGTCTTTCCACACAATTATCCACAGATGTGGACAACCTGGGGATGCGTGTCGCATCCCGGTGGATTGCCATAATTCGGCGCGGACCTGCGGTTCTTCAGCTAATGGCTGGCAACTTAACCCGCGGTCTCTGACGCAGATAAGGACCGTACATGAACACAGCGCGTGCGCACCAACCCGCAGGATGAGCCGCGTGGCGAACCCGGGACGATGGGCGTGGCGGGCCTCGGGCCGGGGCCGGCAACGGCCGCGCTGGGCTCGAGATCCCGTGCTTTACCCCGAGTTTGACCCTCGTCCAGCAGATCAGTACCCTTCTACAGTCACCCTATGGTGCGGTGGCGGCTGTCTGCTGCCCGTGCCGAAACAAAGGGGTATGCACCGAGGGATCTCATCGATCCAGCGTCGTGCACACTGATTTACCGATAAAGCTTCGGGCGGCATCGTGCCGTCCACCACCTAGAGGAGTGTTGACCGTGGCCAAGGGCAAGCGGACGTTCCAGCCGAACAACCGTCGTCGGGCGCGCGTCCACGGCTTCCGTCTCCGGATGCGTACCCGTGCGGGTCGCGCCATCGTGTCGGCGCGCCGTGGCAAGGGCCGCAAGACTCTCACGGCCTGATTCGACAACCCCGAGATGCGGCGACGTATGCACGGCTCGCCGTGGAGCCGGAACTCCGGCTCGTCGTATCCCGGGTCGCTCCCCCGCCCGCACTGCGTCGGCGGCTCAGGTGTTGCCTGAGCCGTATCGGCTGCACCGGCGTACCGACTTCTCCCGGACGGTACGCCAGGGCCGGCGGATCGGGAGGCGGGATCTCGTTGTGCACGTACTGCTACACGACCATCAGTCGAGCGGATCGGTTCCATCCATACGGGTGGGCGGTCCGCGTTTCGGCTTGATCGTCAGCAAGGCGGTGGGTCCGGCGGTGGTACGCCACCGGGTGGCCCGCCGCCTGCGTCATATCTGCGCGAGTATCGCGGCCGAACTGCCCGACTCCATGGACATCGTGCTGCGCGCCCTGCCGGGCGCCGCCGATGCCTCCTCCGCCGATCTCGAACGGCAAGTCAGAGGCGGGCTGCGCAAACTCGCCGGCACGGGTGAAGCGAGCGCCGATCCCGGCGCAGGCACCCGCTCATGAGCGCGCTGAGCCGAGCTCGCGCCCTGGGGCGCGCCGCTGCCCGCTTCCCGGCCAAAGCTCTGATATTCCTCATCGAGCTGTATCGGACCTATATCTCCCCCACCCGCATGCCGGTGTGCCGGTTCACGCCCACCTGTAGCGAGTACGCCGTGACCGCCCTGCGCACCCGGGGACTGTTCGTCGGACTCGGACTGGCGGCCGTGCGACTGGCCAAATGTGCGCCCTGGCACCCTGGTGGGTGGGACCCCGTACCGGAACGTTCGCGTCGCCGGCACGCGGCATCAGCCAATGAAGGGTCGCCGTCCGCGGTGACCGGCGATACGAACGACGGGAGTACATAACGCCGTGCTCGATTTCATCTACTACCCGGTGTCGGCCATTCTGTGGTTCTGGCATCGCGTCTTCGGGTGGGCCCTCGGCGACGACAGTGGTTTCGCCTGGGCGCTGGCCGTGGTGTTCCTCGTCTTCACGCTCCGGCTGGTGCTGTACAAGCCCTTCGTGAAGCAGGTCCGGACCACGCGGCAGATGCAGGAGTTGCAGCCGCAGATCAAGGAACTGCAGAAGAAGTACAAGAACGATCGTCAGCAGATGACGCTCGAGATGCAGAAGCTGCAGAAGGACCACGGCTTCAACCCGCTCATGGGCTGCCTGCCCGTGCTGCTGCAGGTGCCGGTCTTCCTGGGTCTGTTCCACGTGCTGCGCTCGTTCAACCGCACCGGCACCGGCTGGGGTCAGCTCGGCATGTCGCCGTACGACAACGCCCACACGCCGAACTACATCTTCAGCGCGGGCGACGTCCAATCCTTCCTGACCGCACGGCTTTTCGGCGCCCCGCTCTCGGGCTTCATCACCGAACCCGCCGCCGTGCTGCAGTCCTTCGCCGAATACGGCGGGGTGCCGAGCAAGGTCGCCATCATCGCGGTGTCGGTGCCGCTCATGGTGATCGCCGGTCTGGCCACGCACTTCAACGCGCGCGCCTCGGTGGAACGCCAGAGCGCGGAGGCCGCGGCCAACCCGCAGGCCGCCATGATGAACAAGCTCGCGCTGTGGGTCTTCCCGCTCGGCGTGCTCGTCGGTGGCCCGTTCCTGCCGATCGCCATCCTCATCTACTGGGTCGCGAACAACATCTGGACCTACGCGCAGCAGCACCTGGTCTTCGGCCGCATGGAGCGCGAAGAGCAGGAGAAGAAGGAGCAGGCACTGGAGCGGCGCGCGCAGAACGCGCCGAAGCCGGGCGCCAAGCCGGTCGATGTGCGTAAGAAGCAGGATGTCGCGGACGCCGTCACCGCCGAAGGCTCCGACACCGCCGCCAAGAACGGCGCCGCTCCCAAGGCCACGCAGAACGGGGCCAAGTCGACCGCGAACAAGAAGCGGTCCGGCAATCGGGGACGCGCCAATCAGAAGCGCCGACGCTGAGTCGCTCTTGCCTACTGAGGCGCATCGCGCCGACAACTCCAGATGAAGGAACCAACCATGACTGTTGAAACCGACGGAGGGGACCCCACTGTGACGGCTGCGACGGCGGCACCGGAGGCGGCATCGGAGGCCACGGCGGAGCCCGTGGTGGACGCCGAGGAAGCCCTCATCGAAGAGGGTGAGATCGCGGGCGACTACCTGGAGCAGTTGCTCGACGTCCTCGACTTCGACGGTGATATCGACCTCGACGTCGAAGGCGACCGGGCCATCGTGAGCATCGACGGCGGCAAGGATCTGGCCAAGCTGGTCGGCCGGCGCGGCGAGGTGCTGGACGCGCTACAGGAACTGACCCGGCTCGCGGTGCAGCAGTCGACCGGTGTGCGCAGCCGGCTGATGCTGGATGTGGCGGGCTGGCGGGCCAAGCGCCGCTCGGAGTTGAGTGAGATCGGCACCGAGGCCGCCAAGCGGGTCCAGGCGTCGGGCGAGCGCGAGGCGCTCTCCCCCATGACCCCGTTCGAGCGCAAGATCGTGCACGACGCGGTCGCCGCCCAGGACGGCGTGATCAGCGAGAGCGAAGGCGTCGAGCCCAACCGGCGGGTCGTGGTGCTGCCCGAGTGACACGCACCCGTTGAAGCCAGGGCCCCCGCGTCGAGTCGACCGGGGGCCCTACGCTTTGTGCAGCCGCAGATGATGTTCAGCGCCGCGTGTTCCGAACACTCGCGCCGCGCCCGTTGACCGCTCCCCCACAGAAGGATGTTTCACGTGGAACCTGACACCGAAGTGACCGCTTCGGCTCTCGTCGAACCGCCCGCCTCGGCGGCGGTGGTCTTCGGCGACCGGCTGGATCTGGCCCGGCGATACTACGCCGCGCTCGCGGGCGCGGGCGTCGAACGGGGACTGATCGGACCGCGTGAGGTACCCCGGCTGTGGGATCGCCACATTCTCAATTGCGCGGTGATCGGTGAACTCATCCCCCAGGGCTCGACGGTCGTCGACATCGGCAGCGGCGCGGGCCTGCCCGGCATCCCGCTCGCCATCGCGCGACCGGATCTGCGCATCACCCTCGTGGAACCGCTGTTGCGCCGCACGGTCTTTCTGGCCGAGTTCATCGAGTCGGCCGGACTGGACGTGACCGTGGTCCGCGGCCGCGCCGAACAGCCCGGGGTGAAGAAGGAAGCCGGCGGCGCCGATGTGGTCACCTCGCGCGCGGTCGCCCCGCTGGCCAAACTCGCGGGCTGGTCCATGCCGCTGGTTCGCGACCACGGCCGGATGCTGGCGCTCAAGGGGATCAGCGCGGTCGAGGAGTTGGAACGCGATCGGGACGAGCTCACCAAGGCGGGCGCGGGTCGCGCGGAGGTGATCGAACTCGGGGTCGGCGTGCTGGAGACGCCCACGATGGTGATCAGCGCCGAGCGCCTCCCCCGGGCCGAGCGGCGTCGTCGATCCGGTAAGTAGGAGTCGCGCCCACGTATCGTCACGTGGCGCGAGCGTCGTCATCCGGCCCGGGGCCGATGCGTTCGTTGCGTGGTGAGTGGGCGTCGCTATCGTCTTTTCCCGCCGTTTTCCGCGGGACGGATTATTTTGAAAGATTGGTCCTTCAAAATAGCTGTGCGGCGTCGTGCGCGTCGGTACTGTCCCGATGACCCACATGGCAGTGGGGTTCGGAGCACAGGAGCACACACATGAAGACTGCACGGCGATCTGGACTCGGCGTTGGACTGCTCGGCGCACTGGCGACCGCGGCGCTCGTCGCGGCGCCCCAAGCGAACGCGCTCGTTCAGGGCATCAGCGTTTCGGACTCGACCCTGTACGTCGGCACCGCGTACACCATCACCGCGGATGTCACCGCCACCTCGTTCCTCTTCCCGGTGACCTTCAGCGACAACGGCACCGAGATCGGCAAGGCGAATGTCAGCAACGGCGTCGCCACCATTTCCTGGACCCCGAGCACCACGGGCAGCCACGAGCTGAAGGCGACCCAGGAGATCATCAGCAGCAAGACCGTCACCGTCACTGTGACGAACAAGCCCACCACCCCGGGCGGGGGCACCGGCTCCTCCGGCAGCAACCCGCTCGCCGGACTGCTGAGCAGTCTGTCCGCCAAGTAGCGGTTCATCCGGCGCGGCCGTAGCGGTTCATCCGGCGCGGCAATCCAATCCACCCGATGCGGGCGCGGAGGCACTGGCCTCCGCGCCCGCATCGTTTCGGTCGGCAAGCGATGCGGCCGGAGCTCCGGGAGCGCGATGTTTCACGGGAAACCACGGCGCGCACTCGAGATTCGCGCGCGTTGTGCGTGTCGGGTGCGCATAGTTGCCGTTCAACTTCCGTATTGTGTCCGGTACTGGCAAGCTAGTCCTCGTCGAGCGTGAGCGCAGACTGCGATGCCCGGCAGCGGCTCGAAATCGGCTGCGGCGTCAGCTGGGAACGGCTTCGGAATGGGTATCGATCGTCGCGCACCTCGCACCTTCTCGGTGACAACGCAACGTCGCGTCATGCCCGCTGGCCTTCGTAGTAGGTCTGTCGTCGAGGTAGCCAGGTGCGGCGGTAGTGATGGAATGCGCCAGCTCGGCCACGTGTCTTTGAGTTCTCGGGGTTAGGAGCCTGTATGTCCAACGGTCCGGCGAATGTTTCACGGGAAACAACGTCCCGAGTACCCGGCATGCTCGACACCGGATCCTTCGATGCAGAAGAGTTCAGCCGCACGCCCTTCGGCAACATCTCCCCCACCGAAACCCCCATCGCCGCGGAAGCGTCCCGCGCCAGCCAGGTGCTGCACCCCAACGGCGCGAACACCGTGCCGCGGCCGCGGGAACAGCGGGTCATCACCATCGCCAATCAGAAAGGCGGCGTGGGCAAGACCACCACGACCGTCAATCTGGCCGCCGCGCTCGCCATGCAGGGGATGCGCGTGCTGGTGGTTGATCTCGATCCGCAGGGCAACGCCAGCACCGCGCTCGGCATCCCGCACCACTCCGGCATTCCGTCGAGCTACGAGCTACTCATCGGCGAGTGCTCGGTGAAGGACGCCATTCAGCAGAGCCCGCACAGCGAACGGCTGCTGTGCATTCCGGCCACCATCGATCTGGCCGGCGCCGAAATCGAACTCGTCTCCATGGTCGCCCGCGAGAACCGCCTGAAGTCCGCCATCCAGGAGGCGAACCTCGCCGGGTACGACATCGACTACGTCATGATCGACTGCCCGCCCTCGCTCGGCCTGCTCACGGTGAACGCCATGGTCGCCGCGAAGGAGGTGCTGATCCCGATCCAGTGCGAGTACTACGCGCTCGAAGGCGTGGGTCAGCTGCTCCGCAACATCGGTCTGGTGCAGGCCCATCTGAACCCCGAATTGCACGTCTCCACGGTCGTTCTCACCATGTACGACGGCCGCACCAAGCTCGCCGATCAGGTGGCCGAGGAGGTGCGCGGCCACTTCGGTGACGCGGTGCTGCGCTCGGTCATCCCGCGCAGTGTGAAGGTCTCCGAAGCGCCGGGCTACGGCATGACGGTGCTCGACTACGATCCCGGTTCGCGCGGCGCGATGAGCTACCTCGACGCGGGTCGCGAAATGGCTTCCCGCGCGGCGCAGCCCGCCGCATCGTCCGCCGTGCCCGATGCTGGTGTGTAGTAGATGAGTTCGATCCGGTGGGTGATGAAGGAAAGGGGTCAGTAGACCGATGAGTCAGGCGAAGAAAGGTGGACTGGGACGCGGTCTCGCCGCGCTGATCCCGACCGGGCCCACGGCGACACCGGGCGGTCTGGGCAGTGCCGCCGCCAACGTGGTCATCGGGCTGGATCCGACCGGGCCGCAGCCGGCTTCGGCCTTCCTGCACCGGGTTCCGGATCCGGTGGACGTGGTCGAGAGCGCGGACGGTCTCGCGGGTGCGGACGCCGGTGCGACCTATCGGGAGATTCCGCCCGAGCAGATCGTCCCGAATCCGAAGCAGCCGCGTCAGGTCTTCGAGGACGAGGCGCTCGCCGAACTGGTGCACTCCATCAAGGAGTTCGGCCTCATGCAGCCCATCGTGGTGCGGCAGGTCGAATTCGGGGCGACGCCGAAGTATCAGCTCATCATGGGCGAGCGGCGGTGGCGGGCCGGCCAGGAAGCGGGGCTGGGCGCGATCCCGGCGATCGTGCGCGAGACCGCGGACGAGTCGCTGCTGCGGGACGCGTTGCTGGAGAACATTCATCGGGTGCAGTTGAATCCGCTCGAAGAGGCGGCTGCCTATCAGCAGCTGCTCGAGGAATTCGGCGTCACCCATGATGAACTGGCTTCGCGAATCGGCCGCTCCCGACCGGTCGTGACGAATATGATTCGCCTGCTGAAACTTCCGATTCCGGTCCAGCGCCGGGTCGCGGCCGGCGTGCTGTCCGCCGGGCACGCCCGCGCACTGCTGGCACTGGAGGGTGGAGCCGAGGCGCAGGAGGCGCTGGCCGCGCGCATCGTCGCCGAGGGCATGTCGGTGCGGGCGACCGAGGAGGCCGTCACCCTGGCCAATCGGGAACCCGATTCCGCTGCCACTCCCCCGAGTGTCAAGCGTAAGCCGATCCAGATGCCGGGCCTGCAGGATGTAGCGGAGCGATTGTCGGAATCCTTCGATACTCGGGTCACCGTGATTCTCGGAAAGCGCAAGGGCAAGATCACTGTCGAGTTCGGTTCCGTGGACGACCTCGAACGCATCGTCAGCCTGATGGAGCAAGCGAAGAGCTGAGCGGTCTCAGGGGCTCCGTCCCCGGGCTCCGAAAGTGTGGAAAATCGGAGGTTCGGGCCCCCACCCACCGGGTCGGGGAGGAAACGTCACTGTGACGCAGGCGTTCAGCACCCCTGAACAGAGGCCCGGAGAGGCGTGTTGCTTTGATCGCTTATTCTTGCTGGCGAGCGGATATTGATGCGGCGTGAGTGTGGATGAATCAGACAGCTGGAGGCTGAGCAGAGCGGTGTCGACCAGCGTTACCGCACTAACCCTCGGCGGACTCGACAAACTTCCGGCACACGCCCGGCGGTGTGTGTTCTGGGAGATCGATCCGGCGGTGGCCGCGGACTCCCGGGAATTCAGTGACCCGGTCTTCGAGAAGGAGGCCTGGCTCTCTTCCGTGCTGCTGGAGTGGGGTTCCTGCGGGCAGGTCGCACTGGTCGACGACAAGCCCGCCGGGTGCGCGATCTACGCCCCGCCGAACCGGGTGCCGCGCGCCGGATTGTTCCCCACCTCCCCCGTGAGCCCGGACGCGGTCCTGCTGACCACGCTGCGGGCCGAAATGCCCTATCAGCACAACGGAGTAGCCCAGCAGCTCATTCAGGCCGTGGTGGGCGATCTGGTGCGTCGTGGTGTGCGGGCCATCGAGGCGTTCGGCCTGCGCTGGGATCCGCCGGCCACGGCGATGTCGGATCGCTTCGGTTCGATGACCCTGCTCGAACGCATAGCTCCGACGCCGTCGCGCGCGGCCAATCCCCCGGCCGCGGCCGGGTGTGCGCCGGAGACGTGCATGATCGACGCCGATTTCCTGGAGGAGGTCGGCTTCAAGGTGGTCGCGGCGCATCACCGGTTCCCGCGCCTGCGCTTGGAACTGGACAGCGATCACCTGTGGAAGGAAGACGTGGAGCGCGCGCTGGATCAGCTGCTCGCGGCCGCGGCGATGACCATGCCGAATCGGCTCGTCACCCTGTAAGAGACTGTCCCGCACGAGGAAACCCCGCTCTCCCGAGTGATCCGGAGGCGGGGTTTCGTCGTGGGCGGTGAGCCGGGGGCCGCTCGGCGGCGGTGAGCAGGGGGCTCAGATGCGGTCGGCCGCAGCCAGTTCCTCGGCGAGCAGTTCGGCGAAGGTGTAGGTGCCGGTGGGCTGATCGTCCTGCCCGAGCAGGTAGAGCCGCTTCACCGAGATCAGGATGGCTTCGGCGATGACGTCGCGCATGCGCGGGTTCGTCAGCACCGAGGAGTCGTAATCGTTTGTCAGATAACCGATGTCGACCTGAACCGTCGGCATCTTGGTGAGCCGCAGCAGATCCCAGGTGCGCGCGTGGGTTCGGCAGTCCTGCAACGAGGTTCGCGCCACTATCTCGCGCTGGATGAAGCCGGCCAGCACCTGGCCGATCATCGACGTGGAACCGTGCGAGTTGCCGAAGTGGAAGCTGGCGACGCCGCTCGCGGAGGTGCTCGGGTTGCCCGCGCAGCGCAGCGAGATCATGAGGTCGGCGTCGAACGTGTTGGAGGTTTCCGCGCGATCGGCGTCCGTGGGATTGGCGCCCCACGGCCGGGACAGGAAGGTCTCCATTCCGGTTGCGGCCATGCGGCCTTCGAGCCGGCTGGCCAGATCCCACAGGATCTCCGACTCGTAGACGTCGCCGAATTCGGTGGGGACGGCCGAGCCCTTGTCCGGCCCGCCCAGGCCCGGATCGATGACGATGCGCTTGCCGGTGAGCTGCGGCCCGGCCCGGTGCACGACCTCTTCCTCGGCGATGCGATGCGGGTTGCCGCCGGTGACCCGGGCGCCCAGCAGATCGAGCGAGCGCAGCGTGTCCGGACCGCAGATGCCGTCCGAGGCCAGGCCGATCTCGCGCTGGAAGGAGGTGAGGCCCTCGTGCGTGTGCGGGCCGAAGAAGCCGTCCACCCGGCCCACGTAGAAGCCGAGGTCCTGCAGGCGGCGCTGCAGGGTGGCGACGTCGTCGCCGTACAGCGGGGCGGACAGCTGATAGATCAGGGTGCGGGCGCCGAGCCGGTAGGACGCCTCTTTCAGGGCCCGGTAGGTGGCCGGTCCGACCACGCCGTCCACGAGCAGACCGCGATGCTGCTGGAACGCGCGAACCGCCGAGTCGAGATCGTGGTCGAAGGTCGCGTCGGAATCCTTCCAGTACTCACCGTTGCGGCCGCCGGGATCGCCGTTGGGGTGCGCGTGCAGGAACCCGAGGCTTGCGAGGGTGCTCCGAACCTCAGCTACGGCTGGTCCAGTATCGCCGTGACGAAGTCGGTGCATGCGTAAGAGCCCTTTCCTTCCGCCAACCCGGGTACCCACTCGTGCAGAGGTTTACACCACGCACGACCGGAGCGTCGGTCGATTGTCTCAGACCCGGACCAGATTTCGGCAACTGTCGAGTGCAGGCATCCTACCGTGACCCCCGCGAACCGGACCGCAAGCCGGAGCTCACGGTCCATCGCGGACGCCGCGGCGTCGAAATCCTACAGAGTGCGCCCGAACTCGGGTGTCAGATGACGCCTTCGAGTTCACGCAGCAGGGCGGCCTTGCCCTTCGCGCCGACGATCCGCTTGACTTCCTTGCCCCCTTGGAACAGGACCATGGTAGGCAACGACAGAATCCCGTAGTCCTTGGCGGCCTCCGGATTCGCGTCCGCGTCCACCTTGGCGATGGTCAGGGCGTCGGCGTGCGCGGCGGCGATCTCCTCCAGCACCGGGGCGACCATCTTGCACGGACCGCACCAGGTCGCCCAGAAGTCGACCAGTACCGGCTTGTCGCTGGCCAGCACGTCCTGGGCGAAGGTGGCGTCGGTGACGGTCTTCGTGGCGGTGGTCTTGGCGTCGGACATGGATCGCTCCTTAGTTGGTGACTTCCACCGGCTGACCGGCGTGCTCGAGAGTGTTGCTGGTGATGTCGCCCTGCTCGGCCAGCCAGCGTTCGGCGTCGATGGCCGAGCGGCAGCCGGTGCCCGCGGCGGTGATGGCCTGGCGGTAGGTGTGGTCGACCAGGTCGCCCGCGGCGAAGACGCCGGGCAGCGAGGTGTAGGTGGACTGGCCCTGAACCTGTACGTAGCCTTCGCCGTCCAGGTCGACCTGGCCGACCACGAGCTCGCTGCGCGGGTCGTGGCCGATGGCCACGAACAGGCCGGTGGCGGCCAGTTCGGAGGTCTCCCCGGTGCGGGTGTCGCGGATGGTCAGGCTGGTGACGGCCGAATCACCGTGCACCTGCGCGACTTCGGAGTTCAGCAGGAAGCGGATCTTCTCGTTGGACTTGGCGCGCTCGAGCATGATGCGCGAGGCCCGGAACTCTTCGCGGCGGTGGATGATGGTCACGCTGGACGCGAACTTGGTGAGGAAGGTCGCCTCTTCCATGGCGGAGTCGCCGCCGCCGACCACGACGATGTCCTGGCCCTTGAAGAAGAAGCCGTCGCAGGTGGCGCAGGCGCTGACGCCGCGGCCGAGCAGCTGCTGTTCGCCGGGGACGCCGAGGTAGCGGGCGGCCGAGCCCATGGCCAGGATCACCGCGTACGCCTCGTATACCTCGCCGCCGACGGTGACCTTCTTGATGCGGCCGGTCAGGTCGAGCTCGTCCACGTCCTCGGTGCGGATGTCGGCGCCGAACCGCTTGGCCTGCTCGCGCATCTCCTCCATGAGGTCGGGGCCCATGATGCCGTCGCGGAAGCCGGGGAAGTTCTCGACCTCGGTGGTGGTCATCAGGGCGCCGCCGAACTGGGTGCCTTCGAACAGCAGGGGCTGGAGTTCCGCGCGGGCGGCGTAGACGGCCGCGGTGTATCCGGCCGGTCCGGAACCGACGATGATCAGGTCGCGAACAGCGGTACTCAAAGGATCCTCCGAGGCAGTTTTTCGGGTGTCAGGCGTGTCGGTCAACAACAGCGTAAACGCTGTTGTTCCCGTTGCTCGGGGGGTACGGGCCGGGGACGCACCCTGGACATTCCAAAGAGGAATGACGCTGGGTGCGTCCCCGGTTCGAGTCTCAGCCGATATCGGTGGTGGCCAGCACCCGTGCGGCGCCCGCCGCGCAGTCCGCGGCCAGCACGACCGCGGTGATCCGCGGGGCGGGTGTTCCGGCCAGCAGGACCAGGACCGCCTGTTCGCCCCCGAACACCACGCTGCGTGCGCCCAGGACCGGGCGATCGAGCCCGGCGGCGCGCAGGCAGTCGGGGAAGGCGGTGCCGACGGCGAGCGGGCCGCTGAGCTCGTGCCTGCCCATGGCGCCGAGCATGACCGTCGGCGGCGTGTCGGCGGCCAGGCGGGTTTCGGCGATCGGGACGGCGGTGCCGCCGGTGTCGCGGGTGCGGACCGCGTCCACGGCCACCACCCCGCCGGCCAGCAGCGCCGTGGCGGCCGCCGCCGTGGTGAGCCAGCGCCAGCGCCGGGACGGGCGCCCGGTGCTGCGCCCGGCCTGCGGATCGAAGTCCTCGTCGGTCTCGGGTTCCGGTGGTGCGTCGCCGAGTTCGCGCGGGTCCAGCCTGCCGGTGTCGTAGATGCCCGAGCCGTTCAGGACCGGGATGGGCGCGGTGCTGGGCGTCGTGGGCGGTGCGGATTCGGCCGCACCGGCGGGCCGGTGCCGCATCGGGAGCCGGTGCACGGTGGCGACGGGCCGGGGCGGGACCGCGGCGGACAGGTCGTCGATCATGCGTTCCAGGCGGTCGGTCACCTCGTCGGGCATGGGGTGCAGCAGGTAGTCGTCCCGCCCGAGATCGCGCAGGCGGGTGTTCACCGCGTCCAGTGAGCGCAGATAGCGTGCGGCGTCCGGATCGCGGTGGACCGCGGGCCAGAGTTGGTCGGCCAGATGCTCGGGCAGGTTCCCGGCGTGCAGGTCGGCCAGGAGCTCGGTACTGAAGGGCGGGCGGGGTATGGTCCCGGCCCCCGTTCCGATATGTCCCGTGCCGACGTGCTCGGCCTTGTCGTTCATCGCCCCTCCAGAAGGACCCGGGTGTGGGAATTCGGCGGAAAGTCAGGTGTCGATCGAGTTCAGGTGTGCTTCGAGTCGCCGCCGGCCGCGCGCGCAGCGACTCTTGATCGTTCCGGGGGGAACGCCGAGGAGTGCGGCGGCGTCCGCGACCGAATAGCCCTCCAGCTCCACGGCGACCAGGGCGGTGCGCTGATCGGCGGGCAGCAGGAAGAGTGCGGCGTCGACGACCAGCGCGGTCTCCAGATTCGCGAAATCGTCGCGGGCATAAAGGGGTTCGGCTAGCGACTCGTCGGACAACGGTACCGTGTGCCGCAGCTTGTTGCGACGTATCCGATCGAGGCACGCGTTGACGACTATGCGATGCAGCCAGCTGCGCACTTCGGACTCCCCGCGGAAGGCGGCCGCGCCGCGGTGCGCGGACAGCAGGGCGTCCTGTAGCGAATCCGCGGCGTCCTCGCGCGTGTAGGAGGCGCGTAGCGCGGTCTGCCAGAGATGGTCGCGGTGCCGGCGCATCAGCTCGGCGAAGGCGTGCCGTTCGCCGGTGGCGTGTGCGCTGAGCAGATCGTGGTCGGAGGCTTCGGTCACGCGGGGGCGGGCCCGGACGGCCGTGCCGGTGTACGGGGTGCGAGCCCCGGACCCGTCGTGCCCGTAGTGGTGCGCAGCAGACAATGCAACCCCCAAGGGGGTGGCCACGACCTCCACGGCCGGCCGTGTGCCACCTAGGTCGGCTTCCCGCCGGCCGGATCGGACGAGCCGGGCGGACGGGATCTCCCCTGCCGGTGAGTACTCGAGATCGTATCGAGGATGCCGATTCGGCAGCGGTGGTTCGCGCGGTAAAAGCCCAGCTCGCACCCCCATTCCGGGCGAATGGGACAGTTCGTGCCGATCGGCCCGATCGCGCGGCGCGCACAGGCGGTGCGCGGCGCGGATCGAGCTCGTCCTACGGGGCAGCCTCGAAGCGAACCTCGGAGATCGAGGTCTGGTGCTGGCCGCCGTTGCTGCCCAGCGCGGTGATCCAGATCAGGACGTAGCGCGCGGGCTGATCCGCCTTGACCGGGATCTCGGTGAGACCGTCGCCGAGCGTCGCCGACCCGATCAGCTGGGTCTGATCGAGCGTGGGCGAGGCGGTGGGCGAGGTCCGGATCTCGACCTGCGTTCCGGCCGAGGGCGATTCGATGATGACCTTGGTCAGCTTGCTCGGGCTGCCCAGCGTCGCCAGCACCCCCAGCCCCTTCTTCAGGGCCGGGAACTGCTGGAAGTACGCGTCGGTGCGCCACTGGGTCGCGCCGTTGTTGTCGAGCACCGCGCCGACGCCGCCCGGATTGTCCGGGGTGCCCTCCGGGGAGAACACCATCGCGCCGGTGACCGGCACCGGCACGCCCGCCGCCGCCTCGGCCGGGGACGACGGCGCGCCCGGGGCGGCCGGCGCCGCGGCGGACGTGGTCAGGCCGATGTTGCGCTGCTCGTTGAGCGGCTCGGACGAGCTGCCCGGCGCGAACACGCTGAGCAGCCACCAGATGATCACGCCGACCACCAGCGCGGCGAGCACGCCGAGCCCGACCAGGATCCACATCATGCGCTGCGAGCGTTCCTTCTCGGCCGCCAGCAGCTCGGGATCGGCCAGCGATTCGTCCGGCGCGGACGGCGGCCGCTGGCCCAGGCGCAGCACCGGGATCAGATCGGTCTTCTGATCCACCACCGAGGCCTGTTCCAGCACGTGCTGGACCGTGGCCGCGGTGCGCACGCCCTTGTTGGACTCCAGCGAGCGCACCGCGACGGCGGAGATCTCGAAGGGCACCTCGGGCCGAATCTGCCTGGGCTCCACCGGGGTTCCGTCCGGCCCGAAATCGGCCAGCGGCAGTCCGCCCATGGTGGCCGCGGTGCCGGTGACGCCACCGGTGCGAATCGGCCAGTGCGCGGTGATGAGCGCGTAGAGCATGGCGCCCAGCCCGCGCACGTCGGACTGCGCGTCCGAATCGCCCAGGGTGCCGGGGAAGGCCAGCACCGCGTCACCGGTGGCGCTGATGCGCACCCGGTCCGGGTGATCGATGGACAGCGATCCGCCGCCGCGGTGCGCCATTTCGGCCGCCGCGGCGAGGGCGCGAATGGCCCGGGCGGCTCCTATCGGTGACGGCACGGTGTCGGCCATCTCCTTGAGGGAGCGACCGGGCGTCCATTCCGCGACCACGATGCCGCCGGAGGAGCCGCGCACCACGTCCAGGACGCGGGCCAGGCCGGGCGAGTTGATCCGGCCCAGGCGCAGGGTGCGGGACAGGATCGCCTGCGGACCGTCGTGCCCGGAGTTCTCCGAGGCGGTCTGGTCGGCGTCGACGAAGGTGAGCGCGACCTCGCGGTCCAGCTTCACGTCCAGGGCCTGCCAGAACTTCAGTCCGCGCGCGCCGCCGTGCCCGGCCAGCAGCCGATAGCGGCCACCGGCCACCGAGGCGCCGGGCATGAGCTTGGGACCGCGCTGCACCCGCTTGCCGGTCGATTCGACCCGCATGGGCGGCATGAGTGGGGAAACCGCTTCGTAGACACCGGTTTCGGGGCCCGCGCCGGTCTGTTCGGGCGCTTCTTCCGGTTCGATCCGGGGGCCGCGTTCGCTGCCTCTGGATGCGGAACCGGCTTTGCCGCCCGGGGATCCACTCGTGTCGCCCGGGTTCGGAGGGACATCTGTGGAGAGCCCGCCGCCCGCTGAAGATTCAGCGGCCGGGGTACCGCCCGCCGCGTCGTCGCTCACCCTCGCTCCTCCTTCGCCCTGGTGTGTCGAAGCACGATATGTCGGGGCCGGAACCGGGCCACCGGCATCCGATGTCGTACGGGCACCGCCGTCCTGCGACATACGGACAGCATCGTCCCATGTCGTGCGGGCGTTGTCCGGCTTCCGGTTCGAGTCTGCCGGAACGCCGGATCCGGCGCTTGCGCTCGTCTGCCGAACAGGGTACGGGAACTCGTGCTTGACGGTGGGTTCAACCGCCTCCGGACGGATGACCGGCAGCACCATCGTCTGCGCGTCGAGGTACGGATCGAAGCGGTAGTAGTACGGCGCGGCGCGCAGATCGGGCCGCGGGATCAGCGAGGTCTCGTGGATATCCTCGAGCGGGGTGCCGTCGAGGTCGAGATCCGGTGCGGGCGGGGTGATGCCGAGGCGGCGGGACACGGCCACGGTGATGGCCACGATCTCCGGAATGCCCGCCAGGCGCATGAGCCCGAAGGTCACGCCGAACATGATGATCGCGGTCAGCGCGACCCGGACCACCGAGCCGATGCCGCCGAACGAGTCCGAGAGCCGGTGCAGGCCGATGACCTTGTCGGCGATCAGCATGACCGCGCCGCCGGCCGCCGAGGCCAGCACCACCCGGGTGATGGTGTGCCCGACATTGGCCATGCGCAGATCGCCGAGACTGCGGTGCAGCAGCCAGCCGCCGATGATCGCGCCGGCGACGAAGCCCAGGCCGTTGGCCACGCCGAGTGCGATGACCACGTGCTCGTCGTCCACCACGAGCGGGGACAGGACCGAGAGCACGACCTTCACCGCGACGATGCCGAGGATGATCCAGGTCGGGGTCCACGCCTGCTCCCGGGCGTAGAACACGCGCAGGTGGATCAGGACCAGCGCGTAGGGAATCAGCGTGAACGCGGACCAGGCCACGGCCTCGCCGAGGCGTTCGGCATCGCCGGCGCCGAACTTGCCGTAGGACAGCAGCGCGCTGCCGATCTGCGGTCCGGCCAGCGTGAAGAACGTGACGATGGGGACCAGCGCGATCATGGTGAGCCGGGTGGCGGTGCCGAGATCGTCGACCACGGCGGGCGTGTCGTCGGCCGCGGCGTTGCGCGAGAGGCGCGGCATGATCGCGGTCAGCAGTGTCACGCCGATGACGCCGTACGGCAATTGCAGTAGCAGCCAGGCGAATTGGTAGATGGCGGGACCGGCCGCGTCGACCTGGGCGAGGACCCGGGTGGCGACCATCCAGCCCAGCTGGCTGATCAGGACGTACAGGATGATCGCGGCGCCCATGGCGGCGAACCGCTTGAGCCGCGGGTCCATCCCCCACAGTGGACGCAGGTCGATGCCCTCGCGCCGGATCGCCGGCAGCAGCACGGCGACCTGCACGACCACACCGAGGGTGGCGCCGATGCCGAGCAGCAGCAGCTTCGGATCGCTCATCTTCGTGGGATTCAGGGTGATCTCGCCCGGGGTGAGCCAGTACAGGACCAGCACCGTGAGCACCACGACGTTGTTCAGTACCGGCGCCCACGCGCCGGGCCGGAACACCTGGTGGGTGTTGAGGATCGCCATCAGCAGCGCCGACATGCCGTACAGCAGGATGGCGGGCAGCACGAGGTAGGTGAAGGCGGTCGTGAGCCCGGTGTCGACCTTGCCGTCGTGCGGGACGAGCAGCGGCGTGAACAGGGGGGTCAGCAGCAGCGCCAGCAGCATGCCGGCGCCGAGCACTGTGAACGCGGTGGTGAAGAGCCTGCGGACGAAGGCCGCGCCGCCGTCCGGGTCCTCCTTCTCGGCCCGTACCAGCGTGGGCACCACGATCGCGGTGAGTACCGCGCCGAGCAGCAGTTCGGAGATCATGGCGGGCAGGGTGTTGGCGACGCCGAAGGCCGAGGCGATCGACGGGCCGAGCACGGTGAGCAGCATGAGCTGTTTGCCGAATCCGGTGATCCGGCTCATCAGCGTCGCGATGGCGATGGATCCGGAGTCCCGGACCAGTTTCGCGTTGGAGTTGTCCCGTTTCTCGACGGCCGCGGGCTGATCTCTGGTGGGCGGTCCGCCGCGGGTGGCGGGCATGCTGCGCGGAAGCGGCTGACGCTGTTGCGGATTCGACAGCGGCGGCGTCGGGTAGCGCTGCGGGCCGGGTCCGCCCGCGGGCCGGTTCGGGCCGGCGTCGCGGTGGCCCCAGTGATAGCGGTCGTCGGGGTTGGGCGCGGGCCGCGCGGGTGCTCGGCCGGGCGCGGGCGGCCGGTCGCCGCGGGGCGGCTGGGTCGGCGGGTTCGATCGGCCCGGTGGCGGTTTCGGCGGCGCGGGCCGCTGCGGCATCGCGGGCCGCTGCATGACGGGTCCGTCCTCGGCGGGCCGGGGGCCGCGTTCGCGTGGTGGACCGGACGGTTGACCCGGTTGCGGGCGACCGGGCGCCCCGGGCGGATTCCCCGGGATCCGGGGCGGCAGCGCGCCGCGGCCGCCGGGACCGGATCCCGGCGGCGCGGGTCGCGGTGGCTCACGCCGCGGCGGAGCGCCCCGCTCCCACGGCGCGGAGGGCGTCCGGCGGGCGGGGGGTGGTCCGTCCTCGGGCCGGCCGGAGGAACGCGGTCCGTCGCCGTATTCGCTCACCGTGCCTCCTCTTTCCTGAGCGGGCTCACCGCGCCTCCTGCTTGTGTAACTCGCGCTTGCGCGCCCGCCGGAATCGGTTCACCCGGCGCCGGGTCTCCGCGTCGAAACCCTCGTCGGCCGGATCCGACTGCCCGCGGAAGCGGTGCCAGAGCCGGCGTCCGGCGAGCAGGAGCAGTAGCGCGCCGGCGGCGGCGGTGATGATCGCCAACACCTGACCGTAGGCGTTGGAGCGCACCGAAACCTTGACCTCGTCGCCCAGCGGCACGCCGTCCGGCGTGGTGAGGGCGATCGGAATCTTCAGACTCCGGCTCTCGGAGACTTCGGTCGGTATCTGGAACGAGCGGGTGCCCTTGGCGGGCAGCTGCTGTTCGCCGATGTCGGAGATGGTGGTGTCGGCGGGCGCGTCGATCCGGAACTCGACGCGGATCGCCACGGGCAGGTCGTTGCGGGCCACCAGCAGCAGCGGGCTCTGTTCCGAGGCCAGGGTGTAGACGCCGCCGGGCGGCAGCACGGTCACCGACACGAACAGGTCGTCCACGCAGCGGGTGGTCTGATCGACGCGGCGCTGTGCGTTGATGTCGGCCTGGGCGCCCCCGGCGCGGCGATCCGACAGCGTGAGCGCGCGGATCAGGTCGTCGCGCAGCGGGGTCAGGAAGGCGCGCGGGCTCAGTTCCTGCTGCGGGACGTCGACCAGGGCGCTCATCAGCTCGGTGAGCCGATGCGCCTGCTGGCGAACCGGTTCGGCGAAGTGCGTGGGCACCGCTTCCTCGGCGGCCGCGGCGAGGTAGTCGAGTTCGAAGGGCTGCGGGTCGGGGGGCTGGGCCAGCAGGTCCGTGAACGAGCGCGGGGTGGCGAGGCCGGCGCGCAGCAGTTCGTTGACCTGGCCGAGCAGCGCGCCCGCCTCGTCGCGGTTGGGCCCCCACTGCTGCGGCGGCATGAGCAGGGCCGAACGGGGTTGTCCCGGCTGCGGATTCAGCGCGGACCAGGACAGTGCGCCGAGTGCGTCCTGCAGGCGCGCCGCGCGGGAGTCGTTGGTGACGTCGTAGCGGACCTGGTCCGGCGTGAACGGCGGGGTCGGCGGATGCGACCCGACCGCGGCCAGCGCGGTGGCGGCCCAGATGTCGAAGGTCGCGGCGCGCAGTTCCGGTGTGGCGGGCGGGGTCGTTCCGGTGGCGGGCAGCGGCACGCTCGCCAGCCGCACGATGTCGGGGTTCACCGGTTCCAGGGTCGCGTCCGGGCTCTTGACGGTGGTGATCTCCGGGCGCACGGTGCCGTTGGTGACGGCGTTGTCGGCCAGGACCGCGGTGGTGAATCCGTGCTGCGCGAACAGTCCGGCGGCCTCGGTGTCGATGCTGCCCGCGTCCGGCAGCGCGACCCCGCGCACGGATTTCACCGACAGGATCGAATCGACCAGATTGGCCGGTTCGTTCAGCGCGCGTTCGGCGAGGGTGACATCGCCGGTGGCGGCCAGCGCGGTGGGGTCGACCTGCGCGAACGGCAGCGCGACCACGCACAGGCCGGGCGCCAGTGTGCGCAGCCGGTCCAGCCAGGACTTGGCCGCGCTCGCGCCGCCGCCGGATCGGGTGGACCCGTCCGGGTCCGACGGACTGGCCAGCACCCGGTAGCCGTCGGTCATATCGGTGACGGTGAGCAGCAG
Source organism: Nocardia sp. NPDC005978 (assembly GCF_040614455.1). Classification (NCBI taxonomy): domain Bacteria; kingdom Bacillati; phylum Actinomycetota; class Actinomycetes; order Mycobacteriales; family Nocardiaceae; genus Nocardia; species Nocardia sp. NPDC005978. Next base: position 34,694 of record NZ_JBEXUS010000048.1, on the reverse strand, counting down.
GTCCGGGTCGACCGCCAGGCACAGCGCGTTCCGCAGGTTGCGGTCTCGACCGGCGTCCGGCGTGAGCGCGGTCTCGAGGGCGGAGAGCAACTGATCGAGGCGGCCGCCGGAGGTCAGCGAGGCGGCCAGGTCGTCGTCGGTGAGCAGCGCCTGGCCCGCCTCGGGCGAGCCGGGGCGGCCGGCGACCAGGCGCGGGCGGTCGGCCAGCGGCCAGATGAAGGTGGTGGCGACCGGCGGCGCGTCCACGGCCGGCGGAACCGCCGGCGCCGGATTCTTGGGATCGGTGGCGGCGGGCACGCCGAGCACGGGCAGCAGGAAGCGCGCGTCGTCGAGCCGGGCCTGCCCGCCGTACGCGGGTTCGCCGTTCACGTTCAGCAGCAGCGGGTAGACCCCGGGCGCGGTGATGTCGAGCGCGGAGATGTCGCTCGGCGTTTCGGCCCCGGCGCGCAGGGCGACGGTGAGGCTGAACTGTTTCCGCTGGCCGGGCGTCAATTGCTCTGCGACGTCCTGGAATTCACCGGCGACGTCGTAGTTGATCTGGTCCAGGCGCAGCGCGGTGCGCAGCCCACTGGGGCTGTTCACGGGCGCGGCGCGCTGTACGCGCACGCTGACGTCGTCGACCGGGCGGTCACCGATATTGGTGACGGTGCCCGAGACGACGAAGTACGGATCACTGGCGGCGGTGATCGCCGTGGGCGTGACCGAATCCAGGGACAGCTTCAGGAATTTCGGTCCGCTCGGCGCGCCGGAACCGTTGCCCGTCGGTTGTGCCGTCGCGAACGGCGGGCACGCCACCAGGACGGACAGCAGTACCGCGGCGAACGACAGAATCCAGCGGTGCAGCGTTCTCGGTCGAGTCGGGTGTGCCGCCGCGGTGTCTTGCTCAGGCCCCCCGGACCCCGCACACGTCATTGTCTGCCGTTCTCCATCCGGTCGATCAGCCGGTTCGCGACCTCGGCCAGGCGCCGTTCGTCGGCGTAGGCGAGACGGGAGTCCAATTCGCTCAAGGGAACCCAGGCCACCTTGGTGACCTCCACGTCGGCGTCGGAGAGTTCGCCGCCGAGGGATCGCATCAGGTAATGGTGCACGGTCTTGTGTACCCGGCGGCCCTCGGTCACGAACCAGTAGTCGATGCTGCCCAGTTCGGCGACCACGCTGCCGTTGATGCCGGTTTCCTCGGCGACTTCGCGAATCGCCGTCTGTTCAGCGGTTTCGCCTTCTTCGATGTGTCCCTTGGGCAGGGACCAGAGCAGCCGGCCGCGCCGGTCGGTGCGTCCGATCAGTGCCGCGCAACGCTTCTCGCTCGGGCCGTCGAGGCCGTCGACCACGAGTCCACCGGCCGAGGTCTCCCGGACCGTGCGCATGCGAGGTTTCGCCGCACTACCGGCCGAACCACGGCGCCGGGGCTGGCGGCGTCGACTGTTCGCGCGATCGGCCGGAGACACTGCGTCAGTCTAGCGGGACGGCCTCTAATCACCGCTTCACCGCGACCGCCCCGTCGTCCCGTGCCCTTCCGGACGCTTGTCACGCGTCCGGGAGCGGCGGCCGGACGCGATTCCCGTAAGCTGCGTTTTCGTGGTTTCGCAGCAGTCCGAGGAAGCAAGCGTGGATCGCCGTACCCGATTGCTGGCCTCGGCGGCGATCACCGTGGGCCGGCTCTCCGATGTACTGACCCCGCTGGGGGAGATGTTCGCGGCGCACGGTCATCAGCTCTATCTGGTGGGTGGCACGGTGCGCGACGCGGTGCTCGGGCGGCTCGGCACCGACCTGGACTTCACCACCGACGCCCGGCCCGAGGCGGTGCAGGACATCGTGCGCGGGTGGGCCGATCACCTGTGGGACACCGGCGGTCTGGCCTTCGGCACGGTGAGCCTGGCCAAGGACGGGCAGCAGCTCGAGATCACGACCTTTCGCAGCGAGAACTACGACCGCGTCTCGCGCAATCCGGAGGTGACCTTCGGCGACAGCCTCGAGGGCGATCTGGTGCGCCGCGACTTCCGGGTCAACGCGATGGCGGTGCGCATCGGCGGGCTCGGCGAACTGGAGTTCGTGGACCCGCTGGACGGGATGGCGGACCTGCTGGCCGGGGTGCTGGATACGCCCGCGCTGCCGGAGGATTCGTTCCAAGACGATCCGCTGCGCATGCTGCGCGCCGCGCGGTTCGTGTCCCAGCTGGGCTTCGAGCTCGCGCCGCGGGTGCACGCGGCGATCGTGGCCATGGCCCCGGAGCTGGAGCGCATCACCGCCGAGCGGGTGCGCGCGGAGCTGGACAAGCTCATCGGCGGCGCGCATCCGACCGAGGGCATCGACATCATGGTCGAGACCGGGCTGGCCGCGCAGGTGCTGCCCGAGGTGCCCGCCATGCAGCTGGAGATCGACGAGCACCACCAGCACAAGGACGTCTACCAGCATTCGCTGACGGTGTTGCGCCAGGCCATCGATCAGGAGCAGGGCGATCCGGACCTGGTGCTGCGCTGGGCCGCGCTGCTGCACGACATCGGCAAGCCGCCCACCAAGAAGAACGAGTCGGGCGGCGGGGTGAGCTTCCACCATCACGAGGTGGTGGGCGCGAAGATGGTGCGAAAGCGCATGCGCGCCTTGAAGTATCCCAAGCAGTTCACCGAGGACGTGGCGCGGCTGGTGTACCTGCACCTGCGGTTCCACGGCTACGGCAAGGGCCAGTGGACCGATTCCGCGGTGCGCCGCTACGTCACCGACGGCGCGGAACTGCTGCCGCGCCTGCACAAATTGGTGCGCGCGGACTGCACGACCCGTAACAAGCGCCGGGCCGCGCTGCTCAGTTCCACCTACGACGATCTGGAAGTGCGGATCGAGAAGCTGGCCGAGCAGGAGGATCTGGCGCGGGTGCGCCCGGATCTGGACGGCAACGCCATCATGGAGCTGCTCGGCATTCAGCCGGGGCCCGATGTGGGCAGGGCGTGGAAGTTCCTCAAGGAATTGCGCCTGGATCGCGGGCCGCTGCCGCGGGACGAGGCGGAGGCGGCGTTGCTGGAGTGGTGGCAGAGCGCGAAATAGGCGCGGGGACCCCGGGTTCGAGGGCCCGGGGCTCAGAACACGATCAGCGTGCTGCCCGCGACGATCGCCGAGCGGATCTGCGCGAGGTCGAACGAGCCGGTGATGCCGGGCAGGTCGGCGGCGAAGTGGATGTGGTCGCCGTCGCGGTGCGCGCTGGTGATCCGTGCCTGATTGGGCAGTTCCGACAGCGGAATCGGTTTGAGTCGCGTCCAGCGGCGGGGTGCGCGCACGCCGAGCCAGTGCGCGCGCTGCACGGTGATGTTCAGGACGTTGTCGGCGATGTGCGCCTCGATGAGCGCGCGCACGCGTTTGCGCCGGTGGGTGGCCAGCACCAGGCCGTCGCCGGCGGGTTCGACCGTCCAGTCCTGTTGCCAGGAATTGATCCACTCCAGCAGGGCCGCGATGGTGATGACGCCGGAGACGTCGAGTTGCGCGGCCCGCACCGTGGTCGGCACGCCCGGCACCAGCCGGACCCCGTGCGCGATGACGGTGAGTTCCTCGATGCGGTGCCGGTCCCAATACATGCCGGTCACAACGGTTTTGGTCTGGAAATGCGCGCCCCGGCGGCGCACCTTGAGCGTGTGCAGGGTGGCCCGCAGCTCGTTGCCCATGAAGGTGGCCCTGGCCTCCTGCCCGCCGAAGCGGCTCAGGATGCCCTCCGAGAGCAGGGTCATGAGCACATCGGGCATGAGGGCGGTGACGGTGCCGACCCCGAAGTCGGTGACCGGGTCGATCCAGGCGGTGGTGAAGGTGGTCCACTGGTCGACCCACGTCTGGTCGAACAGGCGTTTCCCCAGGTCCAGGCCCAGGTCTACCGCGCGGAGCGGGGACCAGGCCTTCGGATCGAAATACGTGGCCATGACTGCTTCGAGCGTACTGGTCACTCGTCCGCACGCCAGGGCCCGCGCGGTGACTCAGGACACACCCGGGCGCACCCCGCCCGCACCCCTTTTCTTGTCCGGGGCCGCGCCCCCCTTCACAATCGGAGCTGCGACCCGAGGACGAATTGCTGGGAGGCCGGATGAGCGTGGATCTGAACAGCGACCTGGGTGAGGGGTTCGGCGCGTACCGGATGGGCGACGACGCCGCCATGCTGGAGGTCGTCACCAGCGCGAACATCGCCTGCGGTTTCCACGCCGGGGATCCGGTGATCATGCGCCGCACCTGTGCGCTGGCCGCGGCGCGCGGGGTGCGGATCGGCGCGCACATCGCCTACCGCGATCCGGCGGGCTTCGGCCGCCGGGCGATGGCGGTGGCTCCGGCCGAGCTGCGCGACGAAACCCTGTATCAGCTGGGCAGTCTGGACGCGTTCGCGCGGGCGGCCGGGGAGCGCGTGCGCTACGTGAAACCGCACGGCGCGCTCTATCACGCGGCCGCCGCCGATCGAGCGCTCGCGGACGCGATCGTGGCGGCGATGCGCGAGTTCGATCCCGACCTGGCCCTGCTGGGCCCGGCGAACACCGAGATGGCTTTCGCGGCCGACGCCGCGGGAACTCGTTTTCTCGGTGAGGGATTCGCCGACCGCGCCTACACCCCCGACGGCCTCCTGGCTCCCCGCTCCCAGCCCGGTGCGGTCCTGACCCCCGATGCGGCCCTGGCCCAGGCCCTGTCGATCGCCCGCGACGGCAAGGCGGTCACCGTCGACGGCGACACGGTCGCGGTCGAGGCCGCCAGCATCTGCGTTCACGGCGACACCCCCGCCGCGGTGGAGATGGCCCGCCGGATCCGCACCGCCCTCGACGAGTCCCGGATCCCGGTCCGGCCCTTCACCTGAGGAGGTGCGCCGTGAGCGCCTACTCCACACCCCCGACGCCGTCCCACCCCTCCCCTCTCGCGCCGGACCCGCAGTCGCGGCCGGAGGCGCCCGGCGATGTCGTGGGTGTTTCGGCGACGAAGGCTCGGCGGCTCGATCGTCCGGTCGCACGCACGGGAATGAGCACGCCATGAGCGATTCGGATGCCGAGCAGGCGGGCGAGATCCGCCGCGCGGGCGACAGCGCGTTGCTGGTGATCCCACCCGTGCGATCGATGGTGGCCGACCTGGTCGCCGCGTTGCGCCCGCGCCCGGCGGGGGTTCAAGACGTCCTGCCGGCCGCCGAGACCGTGCTGGTCACCCTCGTCTCCCCCGCCGCCGTGGAATCGGTCCGCCGCCGACTGGACGCCCTGCTGCGCGGTCTGGACGCCGAGGCCCGGGTGTCGGCGGTCGCGGGTGCGGGCGGGCGTGCCAACACCGGGCGAGCGCGTGCACTCGGCACCGGCGACCGCACTCCCCCGGCGGCCGACTTCGGTCCGAGGGCCGCGGATTCGGCTGCGGAGGAGGCCGATTCGCCGCTGCGGGGTGGCCGAACACGAGCGGCCGACGGCGCGGACGCCGAGCCGGTAGTCATCCCGGTGCGCTACGACGGCGAGGACCTGCCCGCCGTGGCGCGGCTCCTGGGTATCACCGAGGCCGAGGTGATCGCCCAGCACACCGGGGTCGAATGGCGGTGCGCCTTCGCGGGATTCGCCCCCGGCTTCGGCTATCTCGAGTCCGCCGACAGCCGCCTGTCGGTCCCCCGCCGGGACCGCGCGCGCACCGCCATCCCGGCGGGTGCGGTGGCGCTGGCCGGCGGCTACAGCGCGGTCTATCCCCGGCGCAGTCCCGGCGGCTGGCAGCTCATCGGCACGACGGAGGCCGTGATGTTTCACGTGGATCAAGACCCGCCCGCCCTCGTCCGCGCGGGTACGCGCGTCCGGTTCGTCGATATCGAGGCGGGGCGATGAGCGCGGGACTGCGGGTCGAGAAGGTCGGGCCGCTGGCCACCGTGCAGGATCTCGGGCGGCCGGGGTGGTTCGACTCCGGGGTCGGGGTCGCGGGGGCGGCGGACCGGGGGTCGTTGCGGCTGGCCAACCGGCTGGTGGGAAATCCCGAGGGGGCGGCGGGGATCGAGGTGTTGCTGGGCGGGCTGGAGGTGGTCGCCGAGCGGCATCTCACCGTCGCGGTGACCGGGGCGGCCGCGCCCGCGACGGTCGACGGGCGTCCGGTGGGTGCGGCCAGCGTGCTGCGGCTGGAGGAGGGGCAGCGGCTCCGGCTGGGCTGGGCGACAGCGGGATTGCGCAGCTATGTCGCGGTGCGCGGCGGGCTCGCGGTGGACGCGGTGCTCGGTTCGCGCAGTCGCGACACGCTGTCCGGCCTCGGCCCGGAACCGTTGCGGGCGGGCGACATCCTGCCGATCGGCGCGCCGCCGCGCGAGTATCCGGTCGTCGACGTTGCCCCGGTGGCTCCGCCCCCGGCGGGGCGCGTCACCGTTCGGGCGATTCCGGGTCCGCGCGCGGACTGGTTCGCCGACCCGGCCGCGCTCTTCCGCGGTGACTGGTCGGTCTCCTCGGACACCGACCGCATCGGCGCGCGCCTGGACCGCCGCACCGGCCCCGCCCTGGAACGCGCGATATCCGGCGAATTGCCCACCGAGGGTATGGCTCTGGGCTCGGTCCAGGTCCCCCCGAGCGGCCAGCCGGTCGTCTTCCTCGCCGACCACCCCATCACCGGCGGCTACCCGGTGATCGCCGTGGTGCTCGCCGCCGACGTGGACGCCGTCGCCCAGGCCCGCCCGGGCCAGCCCCTACGCTTCCTCCCCTACTACTGACCCCGGCGCCGCCCCCCGCACACGCGCGCCCCGGCACCGTGCGAAACCGGCCGCGTCGCACAAAGTCCCGGGCGCGGGCCGGGACTCACTCCTCCGGCCGCAGCCGCGCCCGCATCAGATACACGTTGTAGCTGTCCCAGGCCGACATCATGAAGTACAGGTCGGTGGCCGTGGACCACGGGTGGATGAACCCCCCGTACGCGGAGGGATAGTCGTCGAGGTCGGCGAGCGGGACCGGTTCGGTCCACGCGCCCTGGGGTTCGGCGGCGGTGCGCAGCACGATCTGGTTCCGCTGCAGGTCGAGGTAGACCATGCGCCAGCGCCCGCTGCCGGGGTCGTAGTGCACCGAGAGCTCGCTGGCGGTGCCGGAAACCAGTGGGGTGGCGAGCAATTCGTTGGGTCCGGCGGCGGCGGTCCAGGTGTCGCCGATCCAGTACTGGTAGGCGGTCTTGTTCAGCACCTGGTCGGCGGGCGCCCGGGCGAGCCCGACCGTGCCCATGCGCCCGTTGGGCGTGCCGAACATGTAGACCCAGTCGCCGCGCGGCACCATGGCCACCACCTGGAATCGGCCGAGCCCGAAGAAGTTCTCCCAGCGCGCCCACTGCGATTTGGTCCAGGTGCGCCCGTGGTCGTCGGACCAGGCGAGGCCGCCGTGCCCGGTCCACCACATGCCGGGCATACCCCACCGGGCGACCGACATGTAGCTCAGGTACTGCCGGTCGCCGACGCTGAAGCCGGAGGTCGGAATGGTGGTGACCTCGAGGTTCTTCAGCCGCCGCGCGTCCAGGATCTCGGCGGCGTGGCAGCGGCTGTCCTGGACGAAGGTGTCCAGCGCGAGTCCGTCGCTCAGGTCGCGATCGGTGCTGTAGGCGATGACGTTGCTGCGCCAGTCCTGGTCCCCGGTGCCGGCGCCCGGCGGCTCCCATCCTTTGCCGAAGGTGTCGCCGAAGACCACCGCGACCTCCCCCGGCCGGTGCTCCCACATGAGCCCCAGGTCGGTGCCGTCCACGGACCAGCGCATATCGGTGCGATTCTCGGATCCGCGCCCGGTGACCTGCTGGACCAGTTCGACCGATTCGACGGCGGGCAGCGGCAGCGGCGCGACGGCCCGCGCGAACTCCGGCGGCTGCACCGCGGCGGGCGGAAGGGGTTGCGGTTCGGGCGCTTGTCCGCCCGGCACCGGAACGGGAATGGGTTCGATGTCGGGCTGGAATTCCAGGCGCGGCAGCTGCGGCAGCGGTCCGCTCCCCGACGAGCCGCCGTTGGCGGGCGGCGCGTCCGGGACGCCCGGCGCGAGTCCGGGTTCCGGGTCGGGCGGCGGCGGTTTGTTGTCGCGAATGTCCGGGCAGGGGTTCACACACGGATCGGCGGGCAGCGGCGCCGGGTCGATGCGCGTGTTGTCGGGGAGCGGCCCCGGCATCGGCACCGGCACCAATTCCGGTAGCGGGTACTGGATTCGGATGGTGGGGTCCGGCGGCGGGGGCGGCGGCACGGGCGCCCCGGGCTCGGGGTCGCGGCGCAGCGGATCGAATCCGGTTTCGCCGCAGCTGTTCACCGGCGGCGGCGCCCACGGGTGACTGCGCGCCTGGGCCGGGGCCGCGGGCAGCAGCAACGTGCCCACGGTCAGTACGCCCGTGCACAGCAGCGCCGCCGGGATTTCCGAGCGCGAACCGGGTCGAAATCCCATACGGCGTACTTCTCCTCGTCCGGACGTGCACCGAGAGCGATTCGCTCCCACGGTAGCCGCCGGTTCGCGGAGCCCGCGCCGGGTGGAACACGTTGTCGGCCGGTTGTGATCGAGCCGAGACGAACACGCCGGACGACCGGCCGTGGGACACGCGGGGCGACCGCCCGGCGAACACGCGAGGCGATCGCCCGACGAGCGCCGGCGAACGCGATTGCCTGACAAGCGCCGGCGAAGGCGATCGCCCGATGAACGCGACCGCCCGACGACCGCCCGCCGCAACCGTCCGATGAACTCCCGGCGCGGCCGCCCGGCGAACACGCGGGCCGACCGGCGCAAGTTTCAGGGCGTGCGGCGCGAGTTCAGCGCGATGGCGGCGATGCCCAGCGCGTAGATCCCCGCCGCGATGAGCACCGCGGCGGGCGCGCGCCCGTCGATGGGAATCCACACCGCGGTGAGCGCCAGCGCCCCGACGTAACTCATGTTGAAGATGGTGTCCTGCAGCGCGAACACCTGCCCGCGGTGCAGATCGTCGATATCCATCTGCATGGCGGCGTCGCCGGTGAGCTTGATGGTCTGCCCCGCGATGCCGAGCAGGAACAGCCCCGCCAGGAAACACGTTTCGGCGCGCCGCTCCCCCGCGCCGGTGGCCAGGGTGATCGGCGTGAGGAGCGCGAGCTGGACGACGATGGCGAAACCCAGGGCCGCCACCACCGTTCGCGATTTCCCCCAGCGTGGAATCACCCAGGGCGCGACGAGCGCCGCGACCAGCATTCCCGCCCCGGTGGCGGTGATGGCCGCGCTGAATCGCGCCAGGTAGGCGGCGTCCTCGTTCCAGTTCCCGCGCCGCAGCACGAGCACGACCAGCAGGGCGTTCATGCCGAGCGCCATGCGGTGCGCGCCGATGCCGAGCAGGGCGGTGGTGACCTCGCGCGAATGCCAGGCCGCGCCCGCGCCGCGCCGCAACCCGGCGGCGATGGCGCGCACCGAACTCCGGGCGTCCGAGCGCGGCGCGCCGCGGGCCGGGTCCAGGTCAGCGTGGTCGCTGTCGGGTGGCGCGCCGCCCACGCGGTCCGGTCCGAGCACGTGCGGCCGGAACCCGGCGGCGGCCAGCCCGCCCAGCACCGACCCCGAGGCGCTCACCGCCACCGCGATCGCCGAGGCGGTGTCGCCCGCCCCGATCACCCCGATGATCCCGAATCCGATTCCGGCGCCGAGGAACGCGCACGCCGAGGAAATGGTGACCAGCACCGAGTTCATCGGCACCAGCCAGTGTTTGTCCAGCACCCGCGGCAGCGCGGCCGAGACCCCCGCCCCGATGAAGCGGGAGGTGCCGATGACGGCCAGCGCCAGCACCAGCAGCGGCGGCGAGGGCGCGCCGGCCAGCAGTCCGGCCGCGGTGAGCGCGATGAGCGCTCCGCGCAGCACGTTCGCCACCAGCAGGACCCGGCGCCGATCCCATCGGTCGAGCAGTGCGCCCGCGAACGGCCCGATGACCGAGTACGGCAGCAGCAGCGCCGCGAATCCGGCCGCGATGGCGAGCGGATCCGTCTCGCGTTCGGGATTGAACAGGATGGCGCCCGAGAGCGCGGCCTGGAACATGCCGTCGCCGAATTGCCCGGTGAGCCGGACGATGCTGAGCCGGAGCGTGCCCGGATTCTCGCGGAGTCCGGTGCGGGCGTCGCTCGCCGCGGCCCGGAATCGGGACAGCCGGGTGCGCCCCGCCGGTTCGCAGGCGGGGCGGGTGTCCGGTGCGCTCACCGGGCGGGGTGCGTGGTCACCAGAGCGAATACCGCGGCGCGCATGTCCTCGGCCATGGGGAGATTGTCGAGACTGTCGGCGTCGATCCACTGGAATTCATCGTGTTCGCCGGGCGAGAGCAGTACGTCGCCCGCGTCGGCCTCCACGACGAAGCTGTATTTGCGTACCCGCGATTTGGTGCGGGTCGCGTAGTCGAATCCGCCGAGTACTTCGGTGATACGCAGGATTCGGAGTCCCGTTTCTTCGAAGAGTTCGCGTTCGACGCATTCGGCGAAGCTTTCGCCGGGTTCCACGCCACCGCCCGGAAGTTCATACTTACCCCCATGCCAGTCGTCGGCGACACGCCTTACGACCAGGAGTTTTCCGCCGCGGAATACCGCGACGCCCACCACGAAGTGGTTGATCCCCTCGCTACTGGCCTGCTGCCGGAGTTCGCGTTCGATGCCCGCTAATACGTCGGGTCGCATCCCCTTGCTCTCCCTCCGGTTTCACTTGCGGCACATCATGATACGGTCGCCGACCGAACCCCGCTGGCGGGGTACTCGCGACGGCGCCGAATCGCCGGGTATTTGCCCGAATCGGTGTCCGAGAGTGAAGTGCCTGGTCTGGGGCGTGCGGGGTGTTGCTGTCCGCACGCTAGAATTTACCGGGAATTCAGGTTGGGTCGCCGAATGTGCCCCTACCCTGGATTCTGATCGGTGTACGCCGGTGAGAGGAGTACGGCGGTGTCCACGCTCACGACACCACACATCAACGTCCATCGTGCCGGTGACCGCATGAAAACCCGTGTCGCCTGGCTGGATTCGAAGCATTCGTTCTCCTTCGGGGAACATTACGATCCCGACAACACGCATCATGGACTGTTGCTGGTCAACAATGAGGACATCGTCCTGCCCGGGGAGGGATTCGAAACCCATCCGCATCGGGATATGGAGATCGTCACCTGGGTTTTGAGTGGCAGCCTGGTGCATCAGGATTCGCTGGGTCACAACGGGGTCATCTATCCGGGTCTGGCGCAGCGGATGTCGGCGGGTTCGGGCATCCTGCATTCGGAGAAGAACGATTCCTGGCGGGCGAGCACGGCTCCCGAGCACGAGGAGCCGGTGCATTTCGTGCAGATGTGGGTGGTGCCCGACGAGCCCGGCACGACCCCGGGCTATCAGCAGCTCGAGGTGGACGCCGAGTTGGCGGGCGGTGGTCTGGTGACGGTGGCCTCGGGTTTGCCGCGGTATCGCGATCGCACGGCCATCGCGATCGGCAGTAGTCATTCGGCGATGCACGTGGCTCGGATGCCCGGTTTCGGTGAGGGTTCCGAGGTTCGACTACCGGAGGCGCCCTACCTGCATCTTTTCCTCGCACGCGGCGAGGTGGAGCTGGAGGGCGTCGGCACCCTGTACGCGGGCGACGCGGTGCGCATGGTGCGCAGCGGCGGGCAGCGGGTCACCGCGAACCTGCCGTCGGAAATTCTGGTGTGGGAGATGCACGCGCGCCTGGGCGGGCAATAGCATCAATAGCGATTCGTGATGATCGCACCAAAAGGGACGAATCGGGCGCGTTAACGGTCGGCTCGTACGTCCGCGATACCGGGAGCACCACCCACGGAAGGACGTCCCCCCATGTCGTACCCGCCCCCACCGCCCAGCGAATACAACCCGCAGGGTGGGCAGTATCCGGGTCAGTACCCCGCGCCCCCGCCCGGGAACTACCCGCCGCCCGGCGGCCAGTACTGGCAGGAATCGCCCAAGGGCAAGGGCCTGGCCATCGCCGCCCTGGTCTTCGGCATCATCGCGGTGCTGTTCTGCTGGACGATCGTCGGCGGCATCTTCGGCGGCATCCTGGCCATCGCCTTCGGCGTGATCGCGATGGTGAAGGCCCGCAAGGGCCGGGCCGGCGGTTTCGGAATGGCCGTCACCGGCCTGATTCTCGGCCTGCTGGGCCTGATCGCCTCGGCCGTCATCGGCGTCGTCGGCTACAAGTTCTTCGAGGACAGCGGCGGCGGCGACTTCCTGGACTGCATCAGCAACGCGGGCGGCGATCAGACCAAACTCGATCAGTGCGAACGGGATTACAAGGATCGGATCGAGGACAGGTTCAGCATCACGCTGGAACCCACGCCGACGCCCTGACGCGGGGTCGCTAGTGCTGAACGGGCTTGCACGCGCGGGTCGCGTTCACCACTTCCGCGAGTTCGGGCCGAAAGTCCCCGTCCGGTGGGCAGATCCAGACCCGGTAGCCGGTGTGCTCGTCCGTCGGTGACGGCAGCACGATGTGGCTACCGGGCAGCGCCACCGCCGCGCACTCGCTGAAAAGGTCCGAGAACAGGACCATGTCGAGGTACGAGTCGTCGGTCGGCCCGGTGAGGAACGTCCAGCGCCCGGCCCGCGGATGCCCGATGATCGGTCCGCAGCGCGCGCGTTTCCGGAGGTGGTCGCGAACGCGTGCGCCGAGGTCGGCGGGCATGGTGACGGCGCCGACGGCGCCGATTTCCAGCATGATGCGGCCGAGCGCGGAGTCCACGATGCCGTAGAGTCCGTGCTCTTTCCGGTAGCGGCGGCAGCGGGCCAGCGCTTCCTGGGTGTCGGTGTACGAGGACGGGTCCAGCGCGCTCATGGCGAACCTCCTGCTACCGACCCTATTCTGCCGCAATCGGTATGACAATAGTCACACGCCGGTGAGTTCCGGGGGTAGCATCGGCTCACATGGCACCCGTCTCGCCCACCGTCGCCCGGTGGGAGTTGGTCCTGCGATTACGGGAGCTGCGCGAGCAGCGCGGCTTCGATTCGGCGACGTTCGCCAAACGGACCGGGTTCACCCCGGCGAACTGGTCGCATGTGGAGAAGGGCAGACGGGTGCTCACCGCCAGCACCATCGAACCGGTGCTCGCCCTGCTGGAGGTGGACGGCGAGGAGCGCGGCGAACTGCTGGCGTTGCTCGCGCAGAGCAAGGAGCGCGGCTGGTGGGCGAAGTCCTCCGCGCTCATCGGGCCGGAGCTGCAACGCTATTACGGCATGGAGTTCGGCGCGGACAGCATTCGCAGCTACGACAGCCTGGTGATCCCGGGCCTGCTGCAGACCGAGGAATACACCCGAGCCCTGATCAGTGCCGACGTCATGATCCGCCCGGTGCAGGTGGAACAGCTTGTGGCCGTGCGCATGCGGCGTCAGGAGCGGCTGCGGGACGAGACGCCGCTGGAGGTGACGGCGGTGGTCGGCGAGGCGGCGCTGCTGCAGCAGATCGGGGGTACCAAGGTGCTGCGCGGTCAGCTCGAACATCTGGCGCGCCTGCTGGCGGAGCTGGATTCGGTGACGGTGCGGGTCATTCCGTTCGCGGCCACCCGCGGCGGAATTCTCGGCGGCTCCAGTTTCCATCTGCTGGATTTCGCTTCGGAGTCGCTACCCACGTTCGGCTGGGCCGAGAGCTCGGTTTTCGGTGGCGCCGTGGACGATTCGGATCAGATTCGCGATCTGGGTTTTGCATTCGTGCGTGCACTTGACCAATCACTCAGTCGTGCAGAGTCTTTGGAGTTGATCACAACTTATTCGCAAGGGTAGGAGACAGATGCGAGACGGTAAAATGTCCCTCATGGACAGCACCGCGAAATACCTTCCGGAATCCACCGGATGGTTCACATCGTCCCGCACCAACAATGGGAATCAATGTGTCGAGGTCCGTTTCGACGGCGGCGCGGTGTTCATCCGGGACAGCAAGTTCCGGCGTGATCCGGCGCGATGCCCGGCGGACGAGCCGATCATCACCGTGTCCGCCGCCGAATGGATGCGCTTTCTCGACGGTCTGCGCGGCGCGAGCGCGCCGGCTTCGGACCGGGCGGCCGCCCGAACCCTCATCGCCCGGCCCGCCGCCGGCGGCCACACCGCGCTCCGGCACGGTGATACCGGGCTCGTCTATACCCCTGGCGAGTGGGAGGCGTTCCTGGCCGGCGCCCGCGACGGCGAATTCGATCGCGTGCCCGAATCCGCGTAGCGCGAACACCGGACGATCCGCCGGGCTCCCCCGGGCGGAAATCGGCATACTGGGGATCGTGACTTCGCAGCTGAACAATCCCTCCGGTCTCGACCTGTCGTTCCGCGATGCGGGAGTACGGGTGCAGGACGACCTGTTCGCGCACGTCAACGGCGAATGGCTGGACAATTACGACATACCGTCGGATCGGGCGGTGGACGGCGCGTTCCGCAAGCTCTACGACCAGGCCGAGCTGGACGTGCAGCGGATCATCCAGGACGCCGCGGCCTCCGGCGCCGCGCCCGGGAGCGAACAGCGCAAGATCGGTGACCTCTACACCAGCTTCATGGACGAGGCTGCCATCGCCGCGGCCGGGCTGAGCCCGATCGCCGGGGAATTGGCCGAGGTCGCCGCGGTCGCCGACCGCGGCGAGTTCGCGGCGCTGATCGGCCGCCTGCAGCGCACCGGCGTGGGCGGGGCGCTGGCCTTCTACGTCGACACCGACGACAAGAACTCCAGCCGCTACCTGGTGCACGCCACGCAGTCCGGGATCGGGCTGCCCGACGAGTCGTACTACCACAAGGACGAGTACGCGGAGATCCGCGACAAGTACCGCGCCCACATCGCCCGGGTCTTCGAGCTCGCGGGCATCGACCACGACCCCGAGCGCGTGTACGCGCTGGAGGCGAAGCTCGCGGCCGGGCACTGGGACGTGGTGCGCCGGCGCGACGCCGAGAAGAGCTACAACCTCACCACGTTCGACGCCCTGGTCGCCGGCCATCCCGAGTTCGACTGGGCGGCCTGGACTTCGGCGCTGGCCGCGGGCGTCGAGCGCTCGGGCGCCGAACTGTTCGCCGAACTGGTGGTGCGCCAGCCCGATTTCGTGCGCGTCTTCGCCGAACTGTGGGCCTCGGAATCGCTCGACGACTGGAAGGCGTGGGCGGCCTGGCGCGTGGTCAAGGCGCGCGCCCCGTACCTGACCGACGACCTGGTCGAGGCGAGCTACGACTTCTACGGCCGCACCCTCACCGGCGCGCCGGAGAATCGCGAGCGCTGGAAGCGCGGCGTCTCGCTGGTGCAGGACCTGCTCGGCGAGGCCGTCGGCAAACTGTATGTGGCCCAGCACTTCCCGCCCGCCGCCAAGGCCCGCATGGTGGAACTGGTGGAGAATCTGCAGGAGGCGTACCGCCGCAACATCGTCGACCTGGAGTGGATGAGCCCCGATACCCGCACGGCCGCGCTGGCCAAGCTGGAGAAGTTCACGCCCAAGATCGGCTACCCGGACGAGTGGCGCGACTACGAAGCCATCGTCGTCGACCCCGCCGACCTGGTCGGCAACTACCGCAACGGCTACGCGGCCGAACACGATCGGGATCTGGACAAGCTCGGCGGCGCGGTGGACCGCGGCGAATGGTTCATGACCCCGCAGACGGTGAACGCCTACTACAACCCCGGCATGAACGAGATCGTGTTCCCCGCCGCGATCCTGCAGCCGCCGTTCTTCGACATGAACGCCGACGACGCCGCCAACTACGGCGGGATCGGCGCGGTCATCGGCCACGAGATCGGCCACGGGTTCGACGATCAGGGTTCGAAGTACGACGGCGACGGCAACATGGTCGACTGGTGGACCGAGTCCGATCGCACCGAGTTCGGCAAGCGCACGAAGGCGCTGATCGATCAGTACGACGAGTTCTCCCCCAAGGACCTGTCCGACGATCACAAGGTCAACGGCGAGTTCACGATCGGCGAGAACATCGGCGACCTGGGCGGCCTGTCGATCGCCCTGTCGGCCTACGAGATCTCGGTCGAGAACGGCGACTCCCCCGTCCTGGACGGTCTCACCGGCCTCCAGCGCGTCTTCTTCGGCTGGGCGCAGGTCTGGCGCACCAAGGCCCGACCCGAGGAGGCGATCCGCCGCCTCGCCGTGGACCCCCACTCCCCGCCGGAGTTCCGCTGCAACGGCGTGGTCCGCAACCTGGACACCTTCCACACCGCCTTCGACGTGAAGCCGGGCGATGCCCTGTACCTGGATCCGGAGCAGCGCGTAAAAATCTGGTAGGCAACGACATACGCGGCCCGTACCCCTGCCGGGGTACGGGCCGCTGTCCTGCGCTGCCGGTGTCTCACCCACCTCCGCGTGCTGCCGAATGGATTCCGCGCACCCCGCCCGAGCGTGAACCGCGCCGAATCCCACGCGCGGCGCGCTACTCGACTCGAATCCGTTCCTCGGTGGCGGCGTCGAAGTAGAAGATCTCCTCGAGCTTGGGGCGCAGATACAGGCGGTCGCCCAGGGCCACCGAGAAGCGGCGGTCCACGCGGGCGACGACGCGGCCCGAGCGGCTGGACCAGTCGCCGGTCACGCCGTGGGAGTACAGGAACGACTCCGCTCCGAGTTCCTCGAGGAGCTCGACCTCCACCGGCAGCGCGCCGGCCGGGTCGGTGGTCACCTCCCAGGACTCGGGGCGGATGCCGACCACCACGCGTTCGCCGGTGACGGTGCGCGGGAGCGGGATTCGCAGCTCCGACAGCAGCGCCGCACCGTCCCGCACCGGGGCGGTCAGCAGATTCATGCCGGGTGACCCGATGAATCCGGCCACGAAGGTGTTCACCGGGTCGTCGTACAGCTCGCGCGGGGCCGCGATCTGTTGCAGCCGCCCGTCGCGCAGCACCGCCACCCGGTGGCCCATGGTCATGGCCTCGACCTGGTCGTGGGTGACGTAGACCGTGGTCGTGCCCAGGCGTTTCTGCAGCGCGGCGATCTGAGATCGGGTGCTGACCCGGAGTTTCGCGTCCAGGTTGGAGAGCGGCTCGTCCATGCAGAAGACCTGCGGGCGGCGCACGATCGCGCGGCCCATGGCCACCCGCTGGCGCTGGCCGCCCGACAGCTTGGCGGGCTTGCGGTCCAGCAGGTCTTCCAGTTCCAGCATGGCGGCCGCTTCGCGGACGCGAACCATGGTGTCGCTCTTGTTCATTCCGGCGTTGCGCAGCGCGAAGCCCATGTTCTGCGCCACCGTCATGTTCGGATAGAGCGCGTAGCTCTGGAACACCATGGCCACGTCCCGGGCGCGCGGCGGCAGTCCGGTCACATCCTGACCGCCGATCCGGATGCGACCCGAACTCACCGCTTCCAGACCCGCCAGCATCCGCAGGCTGGTGGATTTCCCGCACCCGGACGGGCCGACCAGCACCAGGAACTCGCCGTCGGCGATGTCCAGGTTCAGGTCGGCCACGGCCGGGTCCGGTGCACCCGGGTAGGCGAGGGTCGCGCCCTCGAATTGAACGGTCGCCATGCGGATGCCTCTCCTGGCCGGTTACTGGGGCAGCACGCTACTTCGGCAGCTTGGGGGTGATCTGCCGGTCGAGAATGTTCTGCAATTGAGTGGTGATATCGCCGAAAGCGGCTGCCGCGTCCCGGTTCTGGAGGCCGATCTGCTCCAGGCCGGTGCCGATGATCTGGTCCGCGCCGGGAATGAAGACGCGGGCGTAGTCCTGGGATCTGGTGAGCGCCAGCTGGTCGATCGCGGTCTTGGAGTTCGGGTTCTTCGCGAGGAAGTCCAGTTCGCTGGGATCCTGCAGCGCGGACTTGCGGACCGGCATGTACCCGGTGCCCTGCGAGAAGTACGCGGTGTTGGCCGGATTGGTGATGAACTCGATGAACTTGAGCGCGTTCTCCTTGCGCTTGTCCGAGATGCGCGACGGAATCGCCAGTCCCGCACCGCCGGTGGTCGCCCCCGCGCCGTTCGGGTGCGGCAGGAACGCGGTGCCGAACTCCAGTTTGCCCGCCGCGTTCTGCTTGATGCTCTTCAGATCGCCGGTGGAGGCGATGGTGGAGGCGATCAGCCCGTTGCCGAACTCGACCGCGATCTGCGGGCGCACGCTCGCGTACTTCTTCACATTGATCATGTCGCGCAGGAAGTTTCCGGCCGCGATCGACTTCGGGTCGTTGAACTTCAGCTTCCACTCGTCGGAGTAGCCGCCGCCGAAGGTCCACATCGGACCCTGGAAGGTCCAGGCCAGGTACGCCTTGGCATCACCCCAGCCGTGCGCGAATTTCTCACCGGTGAGCGTGGATTGGAGCTTGGGGCCCCACTCGTCGAACTCGGCCCAGGACTCCGGGCCGCGGTCCGGCAGCCCGGCCTTGGACCAGGCGTCTTTGTTGTAGTAGAAGACCTGGGTGGAACGCGCGTAGGGCAGCGCGTAGTGCTTGCCGTTGAATTTGTAGTCGGTGAGCAGCGAATCCACGTAGTCCGCGGCGTTCACCCCGGCCGAGGCGAAGTGGCCGTCCAGCGGTTCGATGGTGCCGTTCAGCGCGTAGTTGAACCACCAGACATCGGACAGCACAACCACATCCGGCAGCTCGCCGCCCGAGAGCGCCGCGTTGAACTTCTGCGACACCTCCTCGTAGTTCTTGCCCGCGTCGATGAGCTCGACCTTCAGGTCCGGGTATTTCGCCTGGAAGCGCGTGATGAGCTCGGCCTCGAGGTCCTTGGAGGTGCCGGGGTGATTGGACCAGAAGGTAATGGTGTTGGCGTCGCCGTCCTGTTTGCCGCCGCCACCGGTCCCGGCGCAGGCGGTCAGCGCGAGCCCGGCCCCGGCCGCGCCGGCCAGGCCCAGGAATCCCCGCCGCGACAGGGCGGGAAAACGTGAATCGGACACGGGAATCTCCTTCGGGGACTTGCGTTCGCTCGGCATCAGCCCTTGACCGCACCGGAGGTGAGGCCCTTGATCATGTGGCGCTGCAGCGCCAGGAAGACCACCAGAATCGGCAGCATCGTCAGCACGGTCCCGGCCATGACCGGTCCCCAATCGGTGACGCTGGGGTTCTCGGTGTTCTGCAGGAGGGTCAGCCCGACCGGCAGGGTGGCGACCCGCGCGTCGTCGGCCATCAGGAACGGCCACAGGTACTCGTTCCATTCGTTCACCAGCGTGACCACCGCGAACGCCACCATGGTCGGCCCGGACATGGGCAGCACCACCCGGGTCAGCAGCCGCCACCAGCCCGCGCCGTCCATGCGCGCGGCCTCGATGACCTCGTGCGGCAGCGACAGGAAGTGGTTGCGCATCAGGAAGGTTCCGAACGCGACTCCGCACAGCGGGACGATGATGCCCTGAAAGGTGTTGCGCCAGCCCATTTGCGCGATGAGCGCGTAGTTCGAGATGACGGTGATCTGGTTGGGCACCATGAGCGCGGCGATGATCACCAGGAACAGCACCGTCTTGCCCGGGAACCGCAGGAACACCAGGCCGTACGCGCTCAGCACGCCGAGCACGAACTTGACCGTCGAGATGGCCAGGGTGATGACGATCGAATTGCGCAGGAAGGTCCAGAACGGCAGTACCGTGGTCGCTTCCCCGTAGTTCTCCGCGTGCCAGCTGCGCGGCCAGTACACCGCGGGCTGGGTGTAGATGTCGCCGCGTTCCTTGAACGAGGTGAGCAGGATCCACAGCAGCGGCACGCCCACGATGATCAGCACGCACACCATGGCGGCGTAGCCGAAAATCGTTGCCCAGCGGGTGTTGTCGAGCTTGTTCAGCGCCGTTCTCAGCGTCGCGGGACCCGGTGTCGCCGTGGTCATCGCTCACCCCGATCCATGACCCGCACCTGGATCAGCGTCACCGTGAGCAGCACCAGGAACATGATGGTGGCCACCGTCGCGCCGTAGCCGGCCCGGAAGTTGACGAACGATTCGCGATAGACCTGGAAGACCATGGTGGTGGTGCCGGTGCCCAGCGGCCCGCCCCGCGTCATGACGTTGATGATGTCGAAGACCTGGAGCGAGTTGAGCAGCACCGTGATCGAGAGGAAGAAGGTGGTCGGGCGCAGCTGCGGCAGCAGCACCCGGGTGAAGGTGGTCCACCGGCTCGCCCCGTCGATCTCCGCGGCCTCCATGAGATCCGCGCGCACGCCCTGCAGCGCGGCCAGATAGATGACGAAGGCGTAGCCGAGGTTCTTCCACACGTAGGTGAGGGTGATCATGAACAGCGCCCAGCGCGGATTCTGGTAGAAGTCCGGCACCTTCTCCACGCCCAGCCGGTGCAGTACGTCCTGCACCAGGCCGAATCCGGGATCGAAGATGAACTGGAAGGCGACGCCGATGGCAGCGCCGGAGATGACGAACGGCGCGAAGACAGCGGATCGGACCACATTGCGCCCGAACAGCTTCCGGTCCAGCAGCAGGGCCAGCGCCAACCCCAGCACCATACTGCCGACGACCGCCGCGAGCGTAAAAATCACTGTATTGCCGACGATTTGCCATGAATCGTCGCGCCCCCACCACTCGACATAGTTGTCGACACCCACGAAGGTCGCGGTGGTGTCGGAGATGTTCCAGTCGAAGAACGACAGCCGGATGTTGTCGAGCAGCGGCCGATACACGAAGAGCGACAGCAGAATCAGGTTGGGTCCGACCAGCACCAGGAACAGCGCGTAGTCCGTCCAGGGCCGCCCCCGCAGCCCACGGGACCGCGGCCGCGGCAGCACTCTCTCGGTCTCGGATCGCACCCGCGCAGCGTGACGGTTGCGAGCGAATAGCCGGTTACGTCTAGATGCTGGTCGGTTGAATAGTCGGCGCGCAGGCGCCACCGACCGTTCATCAGCAGCACCCGCGGGTGGCGCGGACATGGGACGAATAGTACGGCCGCCCAGTCCCTTTCATGCCGGAAACGGATAACACCTGACTCGGAGCGCTACCCGGCCGCAGGCATGGGACCGTCGGCAGCCGGTCCGCGGGTGGTCGGCGCCGTGGCTCCGGCGGCGCCGCGCTCGAATTTCGTCCGTGCTCATGGGCGCCGCATGCGCGGGGCACGCCTCCCGCACTCCCCCATTGATGCCGAATGCCCCGCCCATACAGGGCGGGGCATTCGAGATGTCTTGCCGCGTACCGGAACCTCCTAGTTCCAGTCGCCCCAGCCGTCGCTGGTGCTCAGGGTGCCGCCGGCGGTGTTCTGCACCAGCACCGGATCACCCTTCTTCACGTTCTCCTGGAACCACTTCGCGTCCTCGGTGCTCACGTTCAGGCAGCCGTGCGAGGCGTTGGAGACGCCCTGCTGCGCCACCGACCACGGGGCGGCGTGGACGAAGATGCCGCTGTTGGACATGCGGGTCGCGTACTCGACCTCGAGCTTGTAGCCCTCGGGGGCGGTGATCGGGACGCCGTAGGTCGAGGAGTCCATGATCATCTTGCGGTTCTTCTCGCTGACGATGTACGTGCCGTTGGGGGTCTCGTGCCCCTTCTTGCCCATGGAGGTGGGCATGGTGCGCACGACCTCGCCGTTGCGGGTGACCACGATCTGGTGGGTCGCGTCGTCGGCGGTGGCGATGAACTCGTCGCCGATCTCGTACGCGGTCTCGGTGCCGCCCGCCTTCACGGTGACCTTGGACCCGGCCGGCCAGAAGTTCTCCGGCCGCCAGCGGACCTGGCTGTCGCTGCGCCAGTAGAAGTGGCCGTCGACCTTGTTGGTGGAGGTGATGCGGATCGCCTTCTCGGCGGCCGCGCGGTCACCGACCGGCTCCTTGAAGTTGATGATGATCGGCTGCGCGACGCCGACCACCTCACCGTCACCGGGGCTGATGTTCGGGGCGGTGAAGTCCGCGGGCGGCAGCGGGGAGCTCGCGCCCGGCGCGGTGGGCAGATCGCCCGGGACGGGCTGCGGCATCACGGCCGAGGGCACGCCCGGGACCTCGGGGCCGCCCGGCCAGAGCGGAGCCGCCTGGGCGGGCGCCGCCGCTACGGCCCCGGCCGCCGCGACGGTGGCGAGGGAGAGCATTCCGAACCGGGTAACGCGCACAGCGATGATCCTTCCGTTGCCGCCTCTCCGGGATCGTGTGCGCACGGCGGGCTCGTGCCCGGTAGCCGTGGATGACCGTTGAGAAACGCGTGGCGGCGGTTGGGGAGCAACCCGCTGGGGTGTACGCGGCGCGTTGCTCCAACTGACGAAATCAGTCGTGTCTGACCATCCATTCCTACATGCCGCCGCGCGGCCTGCCAATTGAGTTGCGCGAGTTATTCATACGAACCGGCAGGTGTGCTCTGTGACACACAACCGCTCGCGTTCGGCCCCGCGGGTGTGTATGTGCCGTTCGCACCGGCGATTCGAGAAACGATCCGGTCGTCCGGCCGCCACCCCCGCTCACGTCGGGCCAAACATGGTTGTGAGGGAGATCACTGGAGTCGTATCAGGGTTCGGGTATGTCGAAGGTGATGGCCGCACGCGGACCGAGGGCGATATTGTGCGGCACGGTCAGTAGAACGCGCCCGCGCGCGAAGCGCGGCGCGAGCCGCAGGCGCACCGCGCCGAGCACCGTGGCCAGCACCACCCGCAGTTCGTAATCGGCCAGCGCCGCGCCCACGCATCGCCGGTGACCACCGCCGTACGGTGCGAATTCGAATGGGCTGTAACGCCGTTCGAGGAAGCGCTCGGGGCGGAAAAGGTGCGATTCGGGCCACACCTCGGGATCGGAGTGCAACAGCTGCACCGACAGCCCCATGGTGTCACCGCTCACCACGGGCGTCCCGCGCAGGGCGTAGTCACCGGTGAGCCTGCGCAGGACGATCGGCACCGGCGGGTGCATGCGCAGTGTCTCCTGGCAGACGGCGTCCAGGTAGGGCAGTGCGGCGAGCTCGGCCGGATCCGCCTCGGGCCCGGCCGCCGCCAGTTCGGCGCGCAGGCGCTCCAGCACGGCGGGCGCGCGGTGCAGCCGGTACAGCGCCCACACCAGGGCGGTCGCGGTGGTCTCGTGCCCCGCGACCAGCAGGGTGCGCAACTGCTCCCGCAGTTCGAGATCCCCGATCGGCGCGCCGTCGTCGTACCGGGCCGCGAGCAGCATGCCCAGAATGTCCTGTCCGCCAGCGTCTTTCGCCCCGGCGTCGATGTCGGCGCGCCGCCGCGCGATCTCGCCGTCGAGCAGGGCGTCCACCCGATCCCGCGCCGCGGTGAACCGCTCCCACCCGGTCACCCCGAACATCCTGCGCCGCAGGGCCGGAACCAGGAACAGCGGCCCGCCGAACGCGGTCAGGAACGCGGTGGTGGCGGCGGTGTACTCCGCCCGGCGGTCCGGGTCCTCGATGCCGAACACCGCGGTGAGAATGACACGCAGGGTGATCGCGCGCGCCGCGTCCCGCGCGTCCACGCGGGCGCCCGGCGTCCACGCCCGCCCGGTCCGCTCCCCCGCGATCTCCGCCCGCGCCGCGTCGCGAATCGCACTGCCGTACGCGCTGATTCGCGCCCGGTGGAAGGCGGGCATCAGCAGCGTCCGCCCGTTCCGATGCCGCACCCCGCGCGCCAGGATCAGCGACCCCGCGCCCACCATGGGCTCGATGGGATTGGGCAGCGGCGGTTCCAGCAGTTCCACCGGCGCGCGAAACACCTCGCGCGCGCCCGCCGGGCTCCCGGTGAACACGGCGGATCCCAGCCCCGGGAACCGCATGCGGAACGGATCGCCCTCGCGCGCCCGCCGCCACCGGAAGTACCGCTCGAGATCCAGCCCCGCCGCGGCCGCGTGCAACGGCACGAACCGCGGTTCGCGTGGCGGCGAAGGTGTTTCGGGCCCGGCCGGTCCGGCGGCGCTGTTCATGCTCCCCTATACGAGTTGACCTGCGGGGCGGTTCGAGCGCCGCCCTCGACCGTGGACGCGCCGGTCGACGGTGCCGACGGGCGTGGTGTATGCATGGGCATTGAAGCAGGGCCCGGTGTACCTCGAATTTAGGACGAACGCGTGTCGCGTCAGCAGATTTCCGCCCGGATCGCCGCCGCGGTGATCGCCGCCGCAACCCCGCTCCTGGCGGGCTGCGGCGATATCTCCGACGGCAGCCCGCTGGCCTCGCTGGCCGCCGATCCGCCCCCGCCCCCGACCTCGCCGCCCCCGACCCGGCCGGTGCCCAAGACCCCGGCCGAACAGGCCGCCGACCGGAACGACAAGGGCGGGGTCACCGGCTTCGACGCCGCGGTCGGGGACTGCGTGCGGCTGGGCGGCACCATGACCGACGCGACCATCGTGAAGGCGACCTGCGGCGCGACCGACGCCAATTACAAGGTGATCGCCAAGGCGCCCACGAACGATCAGTGCCCGCGCGACGCCGATCAGGCCTATTTCCGGACCATCGCCGGCGTCGAGACCGGCGCGCTGTGCCTCGACATCGACTGGGTCGTCGGCGACTGCATGGACCTGGGCTCGGACAATCCGGCGCGCATCGACTGCGCGGCCAGGACCGGCAAGGACGCGGTCCGGGTGCTGGCCATCGTGAAGGGCACGTCCAGCGCCGACGACTGCACGGTGGGCGGCCGGGGCTATACCTATCCCGAACGCAAACTCGTGGTGTGCGTCGCGGCCCTGTGAGATCGGCGGAGTGAGAGCCGCGAACGCGAGCGGGGCGGGGATCCGGTTGGATCCCCGCCCCGCTCCGTCGTTCTCGCCGCGAATCAGATCGGGTAGTACCCCGAGCCGATCCCGCCGCGCCCATTGATGTCGCTCATGATCGTCGACATGTTCGTGCCGACCTCCGGCCCGAAGCAGGCCACCGCGAGGTAGGCGTTCACCATGCCCACCAGCGTGCTGCCGACCACGACCGGCGCGCCCGAGTCACCCTCGACGACGCACATCTGACTCCAGGTCTCGATGCTGCTGTTGAAAACGTCGCCCCAGGAAATGCCGCAGGTATTGCCGGTGGTCCGGCCCTCCTTGCAGACGATCATCGGGAATCCCGGGGGACCGCCGATGCCGGTGATGGCGACATTGCCCACGCGATTCACCGGAACAACCCGGTCCGGGTCGAACTGAATGACCGCGTAATCCAGATCGTGATTGGAGTAGACGAACTTGCCGATCAGCCCGGTGCCCCGTGATTTCTCGGCGTACACCTCGGCGCCCGCGTCACCACAATGCCCGGCCGTCAGCCCGACCAGGCGTCCGGCGCCGTCGTGACCGATGGTGGTGACGGTGCACTCGAACATGTCGTCGATGATGATCCCGGAGCCGCCGCCGATCACTGCCGGCGCGGGATCTGCGTTCGCGGCCCCGGTGCCCAGCAACGCCGTACTCAGGGCGACGGCGAAGACCCCTGCCGCCCCGGCGAGTTTCCTGATCATGTCCCTCCAGAAAGTTCGGAAGCCGCTTAGGACCAACCTGCGTCCCTCATCCTGTCAGTATTCGTCCCACTGGGCCGCTTGTACTGCCGCATGTTGCCGAGCCGTGTCCTGCGCGAAGTTTTGGTTCGCACCTAGTTGGATGAGGAGCGCGGAATAATACGTATTAGCTATTGAATTACGAGAATTTCTTTCCATTTAATTCATACCGGTCTCGTTCGCCTCTCCGTAAAACTGCTGGACGGTTAGTCGGAATTAGAACAAGTTCTAGTCTTCTGCCTGGTTCTTTGTGACGAAAACCAACCGTGACGTGGCTGTTCACAGTCGTTCTATGAAAGTGATCCGGCTCTATGACCGGAACCACAAGAGCGTGATGTGTTTTTCCTAACTCCGTAGTAAGGTGCGTCAAGCAAACAGTCGTCGGAGGCGGGTATCCCGGCGTCGAGAGGGGTAGTCAGTGCAGTTGACCAAGAGCCAGGACGGGCAGGGGAGCCCAGCCGGGTCGAAGGTGAGTGGTGCGGTCGACTGGGCCAAGGGCTACTGGGATGATCACCCCAAGCGGTCCCTGGAGACCGGCGGGCGAATGATCGCCATGGGCGTGTCGGCCATCGCGGAGCTCTTCATCGCGATCTTCCGCAAGCGCTTCCCGTTCGCGGAGTTCATCCGGCAGTGCGCCTTCATGACCAATGTCGCCGCGGCGCCCACCCTGCTGGTGGCCATCCCGATCGGCGTCATCGTCTCGATCCAGGTCGGCTCGGTCGCCGGGCAGGTCGGCGCCACCTCGTTCATCGGTGCGGCCAACGGCCTCGGCATCATTCAGCAGGGCGCGCCGCTGGTCACCTCGCTCATGATCGCGGGCGCGGTCGGCTCGGCGATTTGCGCCGACCTCGGCTCGCGCACCATCCGCGAGGAGATCGACGCCATGAAGGTGATGGGCGTGGATCCCATGCGCCGCCTGGTCGCCCCGCGACTGGGCGCGGCCATGCTGGTCTCGGTCCTGCTCTGCGGTTTCGTGGTGTTCGTCGGCTTCCTGACCGGCTACGTGTTCAACATCTTCGCCCAGGGCGGCACCCCCGGTTCCTACATCGGCACCTTCGCCTCGTTCGCGATCACGACCGACCTGTTCGTCGCGCTGCTCAAGTCGCTCATCTTCGGCGTGCTCGCCGCGATCATCGCCTGCGACGCCGGCCTCAACGCGCGCGGCGGCCCGGGCGGCGTCGCCAACGCGGTGAACACCGCGGTCGTCATGTCCGCCGTGATGCTCTTCGGCGTGAACCTGATCCTCACGCAGGTCTACAACTCCCTGTTCCCACCACAGATGGTCTGAGTCGTGTCAGCAACGTATGTACCGCCGCTGCTGCGGCCGTTCCAACGCATCCGGGGCGTCGCCAACTCGCCCCGAGACTTCCTGGCGCGCATCGGGCATCAGGTCTTCTTCTTCCTGCGCTCGGTCGGCTCCATGCCGATGGCGTTCAAGCACTACCCCAAAGAGGTCTGGCGACTGCTGTCCGACGTCACCTGGGGCAACGGCAATCTCGTGGTCGGCGGCGGCACCATCGGCGTCGTGCTCATCCTGTCGGCGTTCGGCGGCATGACCGTCGCCATCCAGGGCCACACCTCGCTGAACCTGCTCGGACTCAGCCCGCTCACCGGCGCCATCTCCGCGTTCGCCACCACGCGTGAACTCGGGCCCATGCTCGCCACCCTCGCCTTCGCGGCCCAGGCCGGCTGCCGCTTCACCGCGCAGCTGGGCGCCATGCGCATCTCCGAGGAGGTCGACGCGCTGGAATCGGTTGCGATCCGGCCGCTTCCATACCTGGTGAGCACCCGCATGATCGCGGCCATGATCGCCATCGTGCCGCTGTACTGCCTGGCGCTGCCGCTGGCTTACATCTCCTGCTCGCTGACCGTGCAATTGATCGGCGGCACCGCGTCCGGCACGTTCCAGCACTACTTCTATCAGTTCCTGATACCCCAGGATGTGCTGTACTCACTGGCGAAGGCGATCATCTTCGTCGCGATCACCACCTTCATCCAGTGCTACTACGGGTTCTTCGCCTCCGGCGGCCCCGAGGGCGTGGGTGTGGCGGCCGGTCGCGCGATCAAGCTCTGCATCATCGCGGTGGTATTCGCGGACCTGTTCATGACCTTGGCGATCTGGGGCGTCGACCCCGGTATCCGGATCTCGGGATAGGGGGCGCACACGATGATCATCGATCCGAGCGGGCGCGGACCGACGATGCGACAGCTGCTCATAGCGGGTGTCGCGGGACTCGTGGTCTTCGCGATCATTCTGGGATTCCTGATGGCCCGGTACAAGGGCTATTTCGTCGAAAAGATCAACGTCACCGCGAATCTCACCACCACCGGTGACGGGCTGCCCGAGAACGCCGACGTGAAGTTCCGCGGCGTGCTCGTGGGCGCGGTCAAGGACGTCTCGGTGGCCGCCAAGGGCGAGCTGCAAGAAGTGCACATCGAGATGAAGCCGGAGTTCACCGACGGCATCCCGGCGAACGTGACGGCGCGCGTCGTGCCGTCCAACCTCTTCGCCGTCACCTCGGTGGAACTGGTCTACAACGGCAGCGACGCCGCCCACCTGAAGGAGGGGTCGCAGATCGAGGAGGACCGCTCCAAAGGCACGATCGCACTGCAGGACACGCTCACCACGGTGCGCAACATCCTCAGCAAGATCGATCCCATCCAGTTCGGCCGGGTGCTGGGCACCCTGTCCTACGCGCTGGACGGCAGCGGCCGCATGCCCGGCTCGACGATCGAGCGCGTGGACCGGTGGCTGCTCGCGGTGGACGAGTCGATTCCGGATCTGGGCGTCATGCTCACCGACTTCTCCGATTCGTTCCACGCGCTGAACCAGTCCGCGCCCGAACTCATGGGCGTGCTGGCGGATTCGGTGAAGACCGCGCAGACCATCTCCGACCGCCGCGGCGAGCTCATCTCGCTCATCGCGGGTGCGTCGGGGACCGTCGACAAGGTCAACACCCTCTTCGCGCGCAATCCCGATGTGGGCAAGCAGGTCACCTCGGGCACCAGCGAGCTGTTCGGCGCGCTCTCGGACGACCCGAACGCGATCCCGCTGGCCATCAAGAACCTGAACGAGTCGGTCCGCAAGCTGATGACGACCTTCACCTGGGGGCCGCAGCGGCAGATGGTCTGGAACCTGGGCCTGACCTTCACCCCGTACAAGCCGTGGACCCGGGACGACTGCCCGCGCTACGGCGAGCTGGCCGCCCCGAGCTGTGGCACCGCGCCGCTGGTCTCGGATCCGGGCACGCTGCCGGAGTCGATGCGGCCCAAGGCCCTGGACTCGGCCGCCGGGCTGGGCCCGTTCACGCTGCCGCCGGGCCTGGCGGGCCTGCCGGGCCTGACCACCGGCGGGGAGATCACCCAGCCGGATCCGCAGGCGGGCAACCCCTTCGCGGGCACCCCGCTGCAGGGCCTGTTCCCGAACCTGGTGCCGCCGGCCGCACCCGCGGCACCCGCTGCCGCGCCCGCCGCGGCCCCGGCCGCCGGTCCGATCTCCTACAACTCCGACGACGCCATCACCCAGATCCTGGGCCGGCGGCCGACCGCCGGCGAGTACCTGCTGCTCAGCTCGATCCTTAGGGGTGGAACGTTGCAAGTGACCGAAACCGGGGCCGGTCGATGAGCATTCGCAAACCGCTGATCGGCTTCACCCTCTTCGCCGTGGTGGCGATCCTGGTGACCACGGTCATCTGGAACACGCTGGCGCGCACCGTGGACGGGAAGACCAACACCTACACGGCCACCTTCAGCGATGTGCTCGGCCTGCGCGAGGGCGACGACGTCCGCATGGCGGGCGTGCGCGTCGGCAAGGTCGAGACCATCGAGCTGGACAAGAAGAACGACGCCAAGGTCACCTTCATCGTGCAGCGCGATCAGACGCTGTTCGGCGACACCAAGGCGCTGGTCCGGTACCAGAACCTGATCGGGCAGCGCTACATCGCGCTGGCCCCGGACAAGAAGGGCGGCGATCACACGCCGCTCAAGAACAAGGCCTCGATTCCGCTCGAGCGCACCGAGCCGTCGTTCGACATCTCGGGGCTGCTCAACGGTTTCCAGCCGCTGTTCGAGGTGCTGCAGCCGGAGCAGGTGAACAACCTGTCCAACACCTTCATCCAGGCGTTGCAGGGCGACAACGTCTCGCTGTCCGCGTTCATCACCCAGTCCGCGGCGCTGGCGAGCGACTTCCAGCGGCGCGACGCGATCCTCTCGGACGTGATCACCAACCTGTCCGGCGTGATGTCCGGCCTGGCCAAGCGCGGCGACGAACTGGAAACCCTGGTGACCCAGACCCGTTCGCTCATCGGCGGGCTGTACGAGCAGGGCCAGTCGCTGCAGGCCTCGACGGTGCAGATCGCCGACGCCACGACCGCCCTGGTCGGCATGATGGGGCTGATCCAGCCCAAGCTGGCCCTGGCGCAGACCTCCACCCGTGACGCGCTGACCCTGCTGCTCGCCAACGGCGACAAGCTGGACCAGGTCGCGGTGGATCTGCCCGGCATCCTCTCCGACGTCGGCAAGTTCACCCAGAACGGCGCATACGCCAACGCGTACCTGTGCACCCTGGATGTCTCGCTCTACGGAGTCCTCTTCCCGCGCGGTCTGTTCAGTCAGATCGGCGGCAACAACCACTCGGCGGTGTGCCGGCCATGATGGCGAAACTGAAGTCCCGCTTCGAATCCAACCGCAATTTCTGGCTCGGCGTGCTCGGCGCCGCGGTCGTCGTCGGCCTGCTGCTGGCGTCGAGCGTGTTCAAGATGATCGGTGTCGGCGAGCAGAGCATCAAGACCGAGTTCGCGCAGACCGCGGGCATCAAGGTCGGTGACAAGGTGGCCGTGTCCGGCGTCTCGGTGGGCCGGGTCGCCGGCGCCGAGCTCGAGGGCGACCACGTGCTGATCACCCTCGCCATCAACGACGATGTGAAGCTGGGCCCGGATGCCCGCGCCTCCATCAAGATGGCGACGCTGCTGGGCGCGCGGTTCCTGGACCTGGACCCGGGCGACGGTTCCGGCCTGCCGGGCAAGCGAATCCCCAAGTCCAACACCTCGGTTCCGTACAACCTGTCCGATGTGGTGCAGGAGGGCACGCCGAAGTTCGAGAACCTGGACACGGTCAAGCTCGCCGAATCGCTCAATCTGATCAACCAGCAGCTGGGCGACACCCCGCAGCTCACGGTGCAGGCGCTCGACTCCATCGGCGCGCTGGCCAAGACCATGAACGATCGCAAGGACGCGGTCGATCAGCTGCTCAAGGACCTGGACCGGGTGACCCGCATCCTGGGCGACAACCGCAACAGCGTGCTGCTGGTCATCACCCAGGGTGAGGCGATCGCGAGCCGGGTCATGGAGCGCCAGACGCTGCTGCGCACCCTGCTGGACAACATCGCCGCGCTCAGCGGGCAGCTGCAGGCCATCGGAACCGAGAACAACGATCTCTTCGGCCCGACCCTGATCCAGCTGAACACCATGGCCGACGGTCTGCAGAAGAACAAGGACAACCTGGACCGGCTGCTGCAGATCATGCCGCCAGCGGTGCGGCAGTTCAACAACGTCTTCGGCAACGGCAACTACGGCGAGGTCGCGCTGCCGTGGCTGTTCCCGGACAACTGGCTGTGCTCCGTCCAGGTGATCGAGGGGTGCGTGCAGAAATGACATCCAGAAGCTTCGCCCGAATCACCAAGGCCGCCATGGTCGGTGCGGCGACGCTGGCGGTGGCCAGCTGCTCCGTCGTCCCGCTCGGGGTGAAGGACGCGGTCGGGCAGACCCAGCACATCACCGCCGACTTCCTCAATATCGCGGGCATGTTCGAGGGCAACCCGATCACCGTCCTCGGCCTCGAGGTCGGCAAGGTCGACAAGATCGTGCCCAAGGGCCAGTACGTCGAGGTCCACATGACCGTGGACAAGGGCGTCGAACTGCCGAAGAACGTTGTCGCGGCACTGATCTCGCCGTCCATCGTGACCGACCGGCACATCGAGCTCGCCCCGCGCTACACCGGCGGCGAGAAGTTGAAGGACGGCGCGCACCTGACCGTCCAGCAGACCAAGACCCCGGTCGAGCTGGACACCATGATCAAGACCATCGACGCCTTCTCCGCGGCGCTCAAGCCGCAGGAGGGCCAGGAGGGCATCGGCCCGCTGTCGGGCCGCGTGCTCTACCCGATGATGAACGGCAACGGCGAGAAGCTGCGCGACGTGCTCAACTCGCTCTCGGGCGCGTTGAAGATCGGCGTCGACAACAAGGACGCCGTCTCGACCATCATCATCAAGCTGAACGAGCTCACCACGATGCTGGCCGACAACGACCAGTCGGTGCGCGACTTCAGCAACCGCCTGACCCAGATGAGCTCGCTGCTCGCCGAGCAGGCCCCGGGTCTGCAGGCCACCCTGGATCAGCTGAACGGCTTCCTGGGCAACACCAGTGGCGCGTTCTCGCAGTACGCCGACCAGCTCAACGGCACGCTCACCGGACTCACCGCGGTCACCCAGCAGCTGCGCGACAACGCGGCCGGCGTGACCGAGGTCGTGGACGTGGCCCCGCTGCTCATGCAGAACCTGGACCGTTCGGTGAACCGGGAGAAGGGCTTCATCCGCCTGCACGGCCTGATCGGCACCGCGCTGTCCGGCGAGATCATCAGCCTGTTCTGTGAGCGGGTGCAGATGAAGGCGGACGGCTGCCGCACCGGAAAGATCGAGGACATGGGACCCGATTTCGGTCTGACCGCCGCGATGTTGGGACTGACGCGATGAACAATCGATTCGTGGCCCAGCTGCGGGCGAGCACCCGGACCCGCCGCGTCGTGGTGGCCCTGGCGGCCACCACCGCGCTCGCCACGTCGGGCTGCGGCCTGACCGTGGAGAGCCTGCCGCTGCCCAAACCCGGTGCGGGCGATGACACCTACACCGTGCACGCGGTGTTCGACAACGCGCTCAACCTGCCCGATCAGGCGAAGGTCAAGATCGGCGGCTCGGACGTCGGCGTGGTCACCAAGATCACGACGAAGGATTTCAAGGCGATCGTCGACCTCGACATCCGCAAGGACATCGAGCTACCCGCCAACTCCACCGCCGAACTGCGCCAGGCCACCCCGCTCGGTGACGTCTTCGTCGCGGTGTCCAAGCCCAAGTCCGACGTGGCGGGCACGCCCCTGAAGGACGGCGACGAGCTCACCCAGACCTCGGCCGGCGCGACCGTCGAAGAGCTGCTGCTCTCGGTGTCGTTGCTGTTCAACGGCGGTGGCATCGCGAGCCTGTCCAAGCTCATGGCGGAGATGGACTCCATCGTGGGTGGCAAGGGTCCGCAACTCGCGCACCTGATCACCGAGATGACCGGCGTCGTGGGCAGTCTCAACGCCAACAGCCAGAACATCGACAACGTGCTCGCCAACTTCGGCGCGCTCGCGGACACGCTCGAGACCAATCGCGGTGAGCTGGGCCAGGTCGCGGACACGCTGCCCGGCATGATCGGCGCCATCGCCGAGAACAACCAGGCCATCGGCGAACTGCTGACCAAGGTGTCCACAACCAGTGCGGCCCTGGGCGATTACGCCAACACCACCCAGGATCAGCTGGCCAGCCTGCTCGACAACGTGCACCAGCTGATGAACGCCCTCGCGCGCACAGAACAGGACTTCGGCCCGATGCTCGACGCCCTGCACGAGATCCGGCCGCTGGCCGACGCCTCGTTCAAGGGCAACACGCTCGCGGTCGGCGCGACCCTGAGCATGCTCGACATCGGCGCGCTCACCGATCCGGCCAACAGCAAGTGGCAGGATCTCCGCGATCTCAACGATTTCGCCGGCAGCCTCATCCAGGTGCTGCAGATCGTCCAAGGCAGAATCAACGGGGGCCACCGGTGAACTGGGTGAAGAACCACAAGAACCTGGTCTCCAACGGAGCCCTGGTCCTGATCCTGCTGCTCGGCGCGGCGTACCTGGCCGTGAGCGTCATGCGGATCAACCCGACCCGCGAAACCTACCGGGTCACGGTCAATCTCGACCGATCCGGCGGGCTGCAGGCCGGCAACGACGTGACCCTGCGCGGCTACCGCGTCGGCAAGGTCACCGAGATCAAGCTGGTGGACAAGGGCTCGGCGCTGGCGGCGACCGTCGAAATCGATTCGAAGTACCGCATTCCCAAGGACACCGTGGTGTCGGTCGGCGCGCTGTCCGGCGCCGGTGAGCAGTACATCGACTTCCGTCCCGCCTCGGACGGCGCGCCGTTCCTGGACAACGGGTCGGTCGTGCAGTTCGACAAGGAGAAGGTCAAGACGCCGACCCCGGTGTGGTCGGTGCTCGACAACGCCAGCGAGCTCATCGCGCAGGTGAACCCGGATCAGTTCAGCGTCATCCTGACCGAGCTCGACACGGCCCTGTCGGGGGGCCCGGATCAGCTGCGCTCGCTGATCGACGGGATCAGCCTGGCCACCACCGGTCTGGACAATCTGCTGCCGCAGACGACCAACCTGATCCGCAATCTGCAGACCATCAACGCCACGACCTCGCTCGCGCAGCCGGATCTGGGTACGCTGACTCGTAACTCGTCCGTTCTGTTCCGGCAGTTCAACGATGCCAACGCCGAGCTCCAGACGATCCTGGAGCAGGCACCCGGGCAGTTCGAGTCGCTCGGTGCGGTCCTGGACCGCACCGCGGACCCGATGAGCAGCCTGGCCGCCAATTTCGCCGCCGTCACCAAGGCCGCGCAATTGCGGGCTCCGGCGCTGCGAGCGTTGTTCCCCTCGCTCGTGGTGGGCACCTCGGCCATGGGCGTACCCGCCCATGACGGCGAGTTCTACACAATCCTGGATATCTGGCCGCGACCGAGCTGCGAATACCCCACCGCCAAGGTGCGCAACGAAGCCGCGACCGAGGGTTCACTGCCGAAGTGGACCGGTTACTGCGTCAATCCGGACGCGGGCACCCAGATCCGTGGCTCGGGCAACGCCCCGCGGCCGAATGTGCCGGACAACGGCGCACTTCCGCCGGCCGGCGCCGATCCGAGCGAGCGGACGCTGCCGCCCATCAAATAACAGAACTCCACCGCGCAGCGGTGCAAAAATCCGGCTACCGGCGGCGATGGCCGCCGGTTCCGGCATACTCGCTGAACTGAACCGAGACGGCGCGTCCGCAGCGCGCCGGGAAAGGTGGGGATCGATCCATGTCGGATGACGCCGCCCAGGACAAGACAACCGAAGACGAGGCCACCACCAAGGCCGAGGCCGTAGCCCCTGGGAGCGGTTCCGACAGTGGTTCCGGCGCCGCCGAGACCGCGCAGATCCCCGCCGCCGACGCGGCGACCGCGAAGGTTCCGGCCGCCGCGCCCGAGGCGGGCAAGCCCGAGCTGAGCAAGGAGTCGGACACCGCGATTCCGCAGCCTCCCAAGAAGGCGCCCGCTCCCAAGGCCGCCGCCAAGGCGCCGGCACCCGCGCCGCCGCGCGGGGGGCCGGACGCCCGAGGGGTAGATGGCACGGACGATATCCAGACAACCTCACCGACATACCGCTTTTG